>NZ_JBIRUY010000023.1:0-132092 GCF_044335305.1 Streptomyces sp. NPDC020490
GCCGCGATCTGGCACAACAACGCAACCAACGCACCGATCACCCGGTCACTGATCGCCTATGACCACTGACCGGAGATCGGACTTACTCGTCTAGGTGCCGGTCGGGTCCTCGCCGCGGTCGAGGGCCTTCCACAGGTCCTCGGGCCGGTCGGGGTCGACGGCCGGGGCCGTGCGGCGGGACCTCGGGGCGCCGCCTCGCTCGTAGCGGCCGGACATCGCGGGCCACAGCCGGCCGTAGCGCAGGGCGAGCAGCCCGGCCAGCAGGATCAGCGCGCCGCCGACGGCCGCGACGTACGGCCAGGCGGTGTGGCTGAGGCCGGCCACCGTGGCCGAGGTGTCTCCGGCGGCCTGCGCCGCCTTGTCGTCCAGCGCGGAGCCGTCGGAGGCGCCGAGCAGGGCCGCGGCGATCGTACCGGCCCCGGAGAGCGCGAGCAGGGCGGCGACCAGCAGGCGCCCGGACCTGCGGACGGCGAAGACCGCGACGAGCGCGGCCAGGCCCACTATGGCGAGGGCCGCGGGGACGCCGGTGACGTCGCTGCCCCTGGCGGTCAGCGGGAACGAGCCGCCGGCCACCGTCGCGGTCCCCTCCGACCAGCGCTGTCGGGTGGACAGCAGGGCCACGGCGGCGCCGAGGGCGCCGCACAGCAGGGCCAGCGCGAGACTCAGGCGGCCGGCCCTGGCGGGTCCTGCTGCTTCGGAACGGGGGTGCGGTACGGCAGTCACGTGCTCCACTATCGCCTGTCCGGCGCCCGGCGCGTCAACCGGGGCCGTCGGGCGCCGGACAGGCGATGACCGTCGGGCGATGACCTCAGTCGGTGGCCGTGCCCGGCCGGCCGAGCCGGCCCGCGGTGTGCACCGCGCGCAGGACGGCGGCCGCCTTGTTGCGGCACTCGTCGTCCTCCGCGACCGGGTCGGAGTCGGCGACGATGCCGGCTCCGGCCTGGACGTAGGCCGTGCCGCCGCGCAGCAGGGCGGTGCGGATGGCGATCGCGGTGTCCGAGTCGCCCGCGAAGTCGAGGTAGCCGACGCAGCCGCCGTACAGCCCGCGCCGGGACGGCTCGAGTTCGTCGATGATCTGCATGGCGCGCGGCTTGGGCGCGCCGGACAGGGTGCCCGCCGGGAAGCAGGCCGTCAGCACGTCGAAGGCGGTACGGCCGGCCGCGACCCGGCCGGTGACGGTGGACACGATGTGCATCACGTGCGAGTACCGCTCGATGGACATGAAGTCGACGACCTCGACCGAGCCCGGCTCGCAGACGCGGCCCAGGTCGTTGCGTCCGAGGTCGACGAGCATCAGGTGCTCGGCGCGCTCCTTGGGGTCGGCGAGCAGTTCCTCGGCGAGGGCCTGGTCCTCCTGCGGGGTCGCTCCCCGCGGCCGGGTGCCGGCGATGGGGTGCACCATCGCCTGCCCGCCCTCGACCTTGACCAGGGCCTCCGGGGAGGAGCCGACGACGTCGAAGCCCTCGAAGCGGAACAGGTACATGTACGGCGAGGGGTTGGTCGCCCGCAGCACCCGGTACACGTCCAGCGCGCTCGCCGTGCACGGCGTCTCGAACCGCTGCGAGGGGACGACCTGGAAGGCCTCGCCCGCGCGGATGCGCTCCTTGATGTCCTCGACCGCCTCCCGGAAGTCGGGTCCGCCCCACAGCGCGGTGTACTCGGGGAGCTCGGAGGGCGGCAGGACGGCCGGGGGCTGGGCGACCGGGCGGGAGAGGTCGGCCTCCATGGCGTCCAGGCGGGCGACCGCGTCCGCGTACGCCTCGTCGACGCCGGTGTCGAGGTCGTTGTGGTTGATCGCGTTGGCGATCAGCAGGACCGAGCCATCCCAGTGGTCCATGACCGCGAGGTCGCTGGTGAGCAGCATGGTCAGCTCGGGCAGCTTCAGGTCGTCCCGCTCGCCGGGGCCGATCTTCTCCAGGCGGCGCACGATGTCGTAGCCGAGGTAGCCGACCATGCCGCCGGTGAAGGGCGGGAGTCCGTCCTGGCGGGGAGTGTGCAGGGCCTCGATCGTGGCGCGCAGGGCGGCCAGCGGGTCGCCGTCGGCCGGGACGCCGACGGGCGGGGTGCCGAGCCAGTGGGCCCGCCCGTCCCGCTCGGTGAGGGTGGCGGCCGAGCGGACGCCCACGAAGGAGTACCGGGACCAGGAACGGCCGTTCTCGGCGGACTCCAGCAGGAAGGTGCCGGGGCGTTCGGCGGCGAGCTTGCGGTAGAGCGCGACCGGGGTGTCGCCGTCGGCGAGGAGCTTGCGGGTGACCGGGATGACACGGCGGTCGGTGGCCAGCTTGCGGAACGTCTCGAGGTCCATGACGGCCGACCCTACTGATCCGCGCCCGGTACGCCGGAAACGGCGTCCTTCAGCAGCACGTCGGCGTCGAAGCAGGTGCGGTCGCCGGTGTGGCAGGCGGCGCCGACCTGGTCGACCCGGACCAGCACGGTGTCCGCGTCGCAGTCCAGCGCGACCGACTTCACCCACTGGACGTGGCCGGAGGTGTCGCCCTTGACCCAGTACTCCTGGCGGCTGCGCGACCAGTACGTGCAGCGGCCGGTGGTCAGGGTGCGGTGGAGCGCCTCGTCGTCCATCCAGCCGAGCATCAGCACCTCTCCGGTGTCGTACTGCTGGGCGATGGCGGGCAGGAGGCCGTCGGCGCTGCGCCTGAGGCGCGCGGCGATCTCCGGGTCGAGGTTGCTGGGCGGAGCACTGTGGCGCGAAGCGCCTCGATCAGGGGTGGCGGCCGGGTGGCGGGCGGGCGTGCTGCTCATGAGGCCCATTGTGCCGCGCGGGGCGGACAGCTCCCGGACTTTGTCCACGTGATGGGCAGCGCGGCGCAAACGGCCGTTCCCGACGGGTGGTGGCCGGGCACGCGGTCGTAGGCTGACTGCATGTCGACCTTTGCCAAGCGTGAACGGCTTCTGCTCGCCGACCTCTTGGAAACCGCGGGTCCGGAGGCTCCGACCCTCTGCGAGGGGTGGCTGACCCGTGACCTGGCGGCCCACGTGGTGGTGCGCGAGCGCCGGCCCGACGCCGCCGGCGGCGTCCTCGTCAAACCGCTCGCGCCACGGCTGGAGCGGGTGATGGCGGAGTACGCCGCCAAGCCGTACGAGGAGCTGATCCAGCTCATCCGGACCGGCCCTCCGCGTTTCTCGCCGTTCTCGCTCAAGCAGGTCGACGAGATGGCGAACACCGTCGAGTTCTACGTCCACACCGAGGACGTCCGCCGCGCCCGGCCCGACTGGACGCCGCGCGAGCTCGACTCCGTCTTCCAGGACGCCCTGTGGTCCCGCCTGGAGCGCTCCGCCCGCCTGCTGGGCCGCGGCATCCCGACCGGTCTGGTGCTGCGCCGCCCGGACGGCCAGACGACGGTCGCGCACCGGGGCACGCCGGTGGTGACGGTGACCGGCGAGCCGTCCGAGCTGCTGCTGTACTCCTACGGCCGGCAGAGCGTCGCCAAGGTCGAGGTGGAGGGCGACAAGGACGCGATCGCCAAGCTCGGCGCCACCAAGGAGCTCGGTATCTGAGGTCAGCGGGGCAGTTCGGCGCGGCGCAGACCGGGCACGCACAGGGCGACGACCCCGCCGAGTCCGCACACGCCCGCGCTGCCGACGAAGACCGGGCCGGTCCCCCAGACCCCGATCGCGGCCGCCGACAGCGGCATGCTGAGCGGGGCGAGCCCGAGGCTGGCCAGGCCGGCGACGGCGGCGACCCGGCCCAGGTAGGCGGGCTCGGCGAGGGTCTGCAGCAGCGCCGCGCACATGGCGCCGCTGAGCCCGGCGAGCAGCCCGATGAACAGCGCCGTCGTGACGGCCGCGGCGAGAACGGGCACGTAGGCCAGGGCGCCGATGGCGACGGAACCGGCGAGGATCGAGTACGCCGCGACCAGCCCGGCGCGCGGCAGCCGCCCGCGTACCGTCAGCAGCAGCGAGGCGGCCCCCGCCCCGGCGCCGAACCCGGCGAGCACGCCGCCCATGCCGGAGGCGCCCCAGCCGCGTTCGTCGGCCAGCAGGGCCAGTCCGACGTTGAGCGGTCCGACGAAGCCGAGGTCGCCGAGGGCGATGGCCGGCATCAGCGGGGCGAGCACGCGGTGGCGGCGGATGTGGCGCAGGCCGTCGACGAGGTCGCCCCAGGCGGTCGCCGCCGGCCGGCCGTCGTCCGGGGGCAGTTCCCGCACCCGTACCCACACCAGCAGCGGCAGCGACGCCGCGATCAGCAGGCCCGCCAGCCCGAAGGCGGCCGGCGCGCCGCCGGTGGCCACGCCGAGGCCGCCGAGGGGGGCGCCGACGACGCCCGCGAACCGGATCGCCAGGCCCCGCATGCCCTGCACGCGCGCGAGCTGGCCGCGGCTCGTCACGCGCGCGGGGAGGGCGCCCACGGCGGGCATGAACACCGCGTCCACGGTGCCGAAGACCAGGGCGAGCAGGGCGAGCGGCCACAGGCCGGGCCGCGTGAACAGCAGCAGGGCGGCCACCGCCAGCACGGCCGCGCAGCGCACGGCGTCGCTGCCGATGACGACCCGGCGCGGCCCGAACCGGTCGGCGACCACTCCCCCGCCCAGCATCAGCAGCGCCCGCGGCAGCGCGCTCACCGACATCACCACTCCGGCCTGCGAGGGCGTGCCGGCCTGCACGGCGGCCCAGGACAGGGCGAGGTAGTACACGTTGTCGCCGAGCATCGAACAGGTGTATGCGGCGAGCCAGCGCAGCACGTTCCCGTCGCGGTGAGCGGGCCGGTCGGTGGCGACGTACGCCGGGGAAGCGCTGGTGTCCGTGGACACGGTCAGCGGCTCACCCGGCCCAGTCGCGCAGCAGCCTGGCGGTCTCCGCGAGGTCGGCCTCGTCGCTGCGGATGTCGGCGACGAGCTTCGCCACCTCGCCGTACGGGAGCTCGAACGGCATGCCGGACTGCTCCATGTACTCCCAGGCACAGGCGACGCCGATCGACGCGTTGTAATCGCTGAACGGCCTCAGTCTCAGGGCGGTGTGCAGGAACGTCGCCGCCCGGGACGGCACCTCTTCGTAGTACGGCTCCCCTGCGACACGCTCGTACTTGTGCCGCTCGGCCATGCAGCCGAGGGCACCCCAGTCGCGGATCGGCGTGTTCGCCGGGGACACGTTGACCTGGACGTTCAGGACCCACCCGGCGTCCACGTAGAGCGGCGTCACCGGAGTCCCGCCGGGAACCTCTCCTCGAAGTCGGCCATGATCTCGTGGGCTTTCTGGGTGGCTCCCTCCACGAACCGCTGCCGCTGCCGCCTGCGTACGACGTCCTCGGTCAGTATGTCGTGAGCCAGTCGCTTGATCGCGACACCCTGTTCCCTGGCCTCCGCGCGCAGTTCGGCCAGTTCTTCCTCGGTGAACTCGATCGTGATCCCAGGCATACGAGCACCATAGAGGTGCGGCAACCATGATCACTACCGTTGCCACTACCAGGGTTGAACCGTCGAACTAGCGCACGGGGTGTCCCGCCTCCCGCAGGGTCTGCTTGACCTCGCCGATGCGCAGGTCGCCGAAGTGGAAGACGGACGCGGCGAGGACGGCGTCGGCGCCCGCGGCGATGGCCGGCGGGAAGTCGGCCAGCTTGCCGGCGCCGCCCGAGGCGATCAGCGGGACGGTGACGTGCTTGCGGACCGCGGAGATCATCTCCAGGTCGTAGCCGTCCTTGGTGCCGTCCGCGTCCATCGAGTTCAGCAGGATCTCGCCCGCGCCCAGTTCGGCCGCCCGGTGCGCCCACTCGACGGCGTCGATGCCGGTGCCCCGGCGGCCGCCGTGGGTGGTCACCTCGAAGCCGCCCGACGGGGTCCGGCGGGCGTCGACGGACAGCACCAGGACCTGCCGGCCGAAGCGCTCGGCGATCTCCCGGATGAGGTCGGGGCGGGCGATGGCCGCGGTGTTGACGCCGACCTTGTCCGCGCCCGCCCGCAGCAGCTTGTCGACGTCCTCGGCCGTCCGCACGCCGCCGCCGACCGTCAGCGGGATGAACACCTGCTCGGCGGTGCGGCGCACCACGTCGTACGTGGTCTCGCGGTTGCCCGAGGACGCGGTGATGTCCAGGAAGGTCAGCTCGTCGGCGCCCTCGGCGTCGTACACCTTGGCCATCTCGACGGGGTCGCCCGCGTCGCGCAGGTTCTGGAAGTTGACGCCCTTGACGACCCGGCCGCCGTCCACGTCCAGGCAGGGGATGACTCGGACCGCCAGGGTCATGAATCCACGGCTCCTTACGAATGCACGAATGACGAATGCACGAATGCACGAATGCACGAATGCGCCTACGCGCAGAAAACGGCTTCAGCCTCGGAAGGCTTCCAGTTCCACCGACACCAGCACGCGCGGGTCGACGAAGCCCTCCACCACCAGGATGGTGGCGGCCGGGCGGACGCTGTCGAACAGCTCCTTGTGCGCCCGGCCCACCTCGTCGACGTCCCGCTGATGCGTCAGGTAGACGCGCGTGCGGATCACGGACCCGATGCCGAGCCCGAACTCGCCGATCGCCTCGACCGCGCTGGTGAAGGCCACCTTGGCCTGCTCGTACGGGTCGCCCTCCCCGTACAGCACGTCGCCCTTGAAGGACGTCGTGCCCGCCACCACCACCCGGTCTCCCGCCGCGACGGCGCGCGCAAAACCGAAGGACTCTTCCCAGGGACTTCCGCTCTGCACACGCCGCACGGCTTCGGACGTCATGACGAGACAACCTCCAGGGCCTCTTCCAGGGTGAACGCCTTCGCGTACAGGGCCTTCCCGACGATGGCCCCCTCGACACCGAGCGGCACCAGGCCGGCGATGGCCCGCAGGTCGTCCAGCGAGGAGACCCCGCCGGAGGCGACGACCGGGCGGTCCGTGGCCGCGCAGACGTTGCGCAGCAGCTCCAGGTTGGGGCCCTGCAGGGTGCCGTCCTTGGCGATGTCGGTGACGACGTAGCGGGCGCAGCCCTCCTTGTCGAGCCGCGCCAGCGTCTCGTACAGGTCGCCGCCGTCGCGGGTCCAGCCGCGGCCGCGGAGCGTGGTGCCCCGTACGTCCAGACCGACGGCGATCTTGTCGCCGTGCTCGGCGATGACCCCGGCGACCCAGTCGGGGGTCTCCAGCGCGGCCGTGCCAAGGTTGACCCGGGTGCAGCCGGTGGCGAGGGCCGCGGCGAGGGTGTCGTCGTCCCGGATGCCGCCGGACAGCTCCACCTTGATGTCCATCGCCCCGGCGACCTCCGCGATCAGGGCGCGGTTGTCGCCGGTGCCGAACGCGGCGTCCAGGTCGACCAGGTGCAGCCACTCGGCGCCCGACCGCTGCCAGGCGAGGGCCGCCTCCAGCGGGGAGCCGTACGAGGTCTCCGTGCCGGACTCGCCGTGCACCAGGCGGACGGCCTGGCCGTCACGGACGTCGACGGCGGGGAGGAGTTCGAGCTTGGCCATGTCTCTACAGGGTTCCGATCCAGTTGGTGAGCAGCTGCGCTCCGGCGTCGCCGGACTTCTCGGGGTGGAACTGCGTGGCCCACAGGGCGCCGTTCTCCACGGCCGCCACGAAGGGCTTGCCGTGCGTCGACCAGGTGACCTTGGGGGCGTGCATCGTGGAGTTGTGCGTCTCGAGCGACCAGTCGTGGACGGCGTAGGAGTGCACGAAGTAGAAGCGCGCGTCCGCCTCCAGGCCCGCGAACAGCTCCGAGCCGGCCGGCGCGTCGACGGTGTTCCAGCCCATGTGGGGCACGATGTCGGCCTGCAGCGGCTCGACCGAGCCGGGCCACTCGTCGAGGCCCTCGGTCTCCACGCCGTGCTCGATGCCGCGCGCGAAGAGGATCTGCATGCCGACGCAGATGCCCATGACCGGGCGGCCGCCGGCCAGCCGGCGGTCGATGATCCAGTCGCCGCGGGCGTCCTTCAGACCCCGCATGCAGGCGGCGAAGGCGCCGACGCCGGGCATCAGCAGGCCGTCCGCGTTCATGGCCCGGTCGAAGTCGCGGGTGATCTCGACGTCCGCGCCGGCCCGTGCGAGGGCGCGCTCGGCGGAGCGGACGTTGCCGAAGCCGTAGTCGAAGACGACGACCTTCTTCGCCTTGGTCGATGGCGTGCTCAACTCCACACCTCCAGCCGCAGGATTCCGGCGGCCAGGCACATGGCGGCGCCGATGGACAGCAGCACGATCAGGCTCTTGGGCATCTGCTGCTTGACGAAGGAGATGACGCCGCCGATGAGGAACAGGCCGACGACGATCAGTACGGTGGACAGTCCGTTCACGGCTACAGCGCGCCCTTCGTGGACGGCAGGATGCCCGCCGCGCGCGGATCGCGCTCGGAGGCGTACCTGAGGGCCCGCGCCAGCGCCTTGAACTGGCACTCCACGATGTGGTGGGCGTTGCGCCCGTAGGGCACGTGCACGTGCAGCGCGATCTGGGCCTGGGCGACGAAGGACTCCAGGATGTGCCGGGTCATCGTGGTGTCGTACTCGCCGATCATCGGCGCCATGTTCTCGGGCTCGGTGTGCACGAGGTAGGGGCGGCCGGAGAGGTCGACGGTGACCTGGGCGAGGGACTCGTCCAGCGGGACGGTGCAGTTGCCGAAGCGGTAGATGCCGACCTTGTCGCCGAGCGCCTGCTTGAAGGCGGCGCCCAGGGCGAGGGCGGTGTCCTCGATGGTGTGGTGCGAATCGATGTGCAGGTCGCCCTCGGTCTTCACGGTGAGGTCGAACAGGCCGTGCCGGCCGAGCTGGTCGAGCATGTGGTCGTAGAAGCCGACGCCGGTCGACACGTCGACCTTGCCGCTGCCGTCGAGGTCGATCTCGACGAGCACCGACGTCTCCTTGGTGACCCGTTCCACGCGTCCCACGCGGTTCATGCGCTCTGCTCCTTCTTCATGTCACGTACCGCGTCGAGGAACGCGTCGTTCTCCTGCGGGGTGCCGGCGGTGACCCGCAGCCATCCCGGTACGCCGTTGTCCCGGACCAGGACACCTCGGTCGAGGATCCGCTGCCAGGCGGCGTGGGAGTCCTCGAACCGCCCGAACTGCACGAAGTTCGCGTCGGACTCGGTGACCTCGAAGCCGAGCGCGCGCAGCTCGGCGACCAGCCGGTCGCGTTCCGCCTTCAGCTGCTCGACGTAGCCCAGCAGCGTGTCGGTGTGCTCCAGCGCGGCGAGCGCGGTCGCCTGGGTGACGGCGGAGAGGTGGTAGGGCAGCCGGACGAGCTGGACGGCGTCCACGACGGCCGGGTGCGCGGCGAGGTAGCCCAGGCGCAGGCCGGCCGCGCCGAACGCCTTCGACATCGTCCGGGAGATCACCAGGTTCGGCCGGCCGTCGAGCAGCGGCAGCAGCGACGGGTGGTGGCTGAACTCGACGTACGCCTCGTCCACGATCACCATCGACGGCTTCGCCGCCTGCGCGGCGTCGTACAGCGCGACGACCGTCTCGGGCGCGACCGCGTTGCCGGTGGGGTTGTTGGGCGTGGTGACGAAGACGACGTCGGGCGCGTGCTCGGCGATCCACCGCTCGGCGGCGGGCAGGTCGACGGTGAAGTCCTCGTGGCGCGGACCGGAGACCCAGCCGGTGCCGGTGCCGCGCGCGATGAGGCTGTGCATCGAGTACGACGGTTCGAAGCCGAGCGCGGTGCGGCCCGGCCCGCCGAAGGTCTGCAGCAGCTGCTGGATGACCTCGTTGGAGCCGTTGGCGGCCCAGACGTTGGCCGGGCCGACCTGGTAGCCGGTCGTGTCGGTGAGGTACTCGGCGAGCCGCGTGCGCAGCTCGACGGCGTCGCGGTCCGGGTAGCGGTTGAGGTCGCGGGCCGCGTCGCGCACCCGCTCGGCGATCCGCTCGACCAGCGGCTCGGGCAGCGGGTAGGGGTTCTCGTTGGTGTTCAGCCGTACCGGCACGTCCAGCTGGGGCGCGCCGTAGGGGGACTTGCCGCGCAGTTCGTCCCGTACGGGCAGGTCGTCGATGGTGAAGCTCACTTGCTCGCCGGTACCTTCCATCCGAACCGCGCCTTGATCGCCGCGCCGTGCGCGGGCAGGTCCTCCGCCTCCGCCAGGGTCACCACGTGGTGCGCGACCTCGGCCAGGGCGTCCTTGGTGTAGTCCACGATGTGGATGCCGCGCAGGAAGGACTGCACGGACAGGCCCGAGGAGTGGCAGGCGCAGCCGCCCGTGGGCAGGACGTGGTTGGAGCCGGCCGCGTAGTCGCCCAGCGACACCGGCGCCCAGGGCCCGACGAAGATCGCGCCGGCGTTCTTCACCCGGTCGGCGACCTCGACGGCGTGCTCGGTCTGGATCTCCAGGTGCTCGGCGCCGTAGGCGTCGACGACCTTGAGGCCTTCCTCGACGCCGTCGACCAGCACGATCGCGGACTGCCGGCCGGCCAGGGCCGGGCGGATCCGGTCCTCGACGTGCTTGGTGGCGGCCACCTGCGGCTGGAGTTCCTTCTCCACCGCCTCGGCGAGTTCCACGGAGTCGGTGACGAGGACGGCGGCGGCGAGCGGGTCGTGCTCGGCCTGGCTGATCAGGTCGGAGGCGACGTGCACCGGGTCGGCGGTGGAGTCCGCGAGGATCGCGATCTCGGTGGGACCGGCCTCGGCGTCGATGCCGATCTTGCCGGTGAAGTACCGCTTGGCGGCGGCGACCCAGATGTTCCCGGGGCCGGTGACCATGTCGGCGGGCGGGCAGGACTCGGTGCCGTAGGCGAACATCGCGACGGCGGTGGCGCCGCCGGCCGCGTAGACCTCGTCGACGCCGAGCAGCGCGCAGGCGGCGAGGATCGTGGGGTGCGGCAGTCCGCCGAAGTCGGCCTGGGCCGGGGAGGCGAGCGCGATGGACTTGACGCCGGCCTCCTGCGCGGGCACCGCGTTCATGATCACGGAGGAGGGGTAGACCGACCGGCCGCCGGGCGCGTACAGGCCGACCCGCCCGACCGGCACCCACTTCTCGGTGACCGTGCCGCCGGGCACGACCTGGGTGGTGTGGGTGGAGCGGCGCTGGGCGCGGTGGACGAGCCGGGTGCGCCGCACGGACTCCTCCAGGGCCGCGCGCACGGCCGGGTCGAGTTCCTTCAGGGCGCGAGTGAGGGCCTCGGCGGGAACCCGGAGCCGGTCGAGTTTGACGCCGTCGAACTTCTCGGCGAAGTCGATCAGCGCCGCGTCGCCCCGATGATGCACGGCCTCGCAGATCGGACGCACCTTCTCGAGGGCGGCCTGAACATCGAAGTCGGCTCGGGGCAGCAGGTCGCGCAGGGCGGGGCCCTCGGGAAGGGCGTCGCCGCGCAGATCGATTCGGGCCAGGAAGGAATGTTGCAGCACGGGGTCAATTCTCGCAGACCCGCGTCGGGCGTCGTCCGCGCGTATCAATGGCTGATACGGAGGCTGCTACAGACCGTGACGGATCCCCGGCATTCTTCCTCACTTCGAGTGTCACTTTGAGTGTTCGTCCGGTCACGGAACGGGCATCACGGAGGCAGGAACAGATGTGCGGTGTCCATGGAGCGGGACGAGGGAGATGCGACGGACGTGACCGAAGGGGCCGGTGTGCGCGCCGGAGAATTACCGGACGACCTGAGCGTCGCGGAGGCCGGCATGTGGCAGGCCTTCCGCAACGGCAGCATGTACGACCTCAGCAGCGGGGACGCGGTCGTCGACGACCCGCACGGCGGGCACCCGTGGGGGCCCGAGCGGACCGTCCGGGCGCGCATCGTGTGCTGGCTGCTGCTGGACGGCCCGCCCGCGCTGGCCGGCCGGGTGTCCTCGCTGAAGCTGTCCGGGGTGCGGATCAGCGGCACCCTGGACCTCGCCGGCGGCATAGTGGTGCCGTACGTGGAGATGCGCGGCTGCCGATTCGAGCGGGAGGTCCTGCTGCCGGAGGCCCGCTTCACGACCGTACGGCTGATCGACTGCTCCGTGCCCCGCCTGGAGGCCGCCCGGGTGCACACGGAGGGCGACCTGCACCTGCCGAGGTGCCGGTTCCGCGGCGGGGTGCGGCTCACCGACGCCCGGATCGGCACGGACCTGATGCTCAACCAGGCCGTCGTGCACCGCGACCGCAGCGGCCGCTCGATCGCCGGGGACGGGCTGTCGGTGGGCCAGGACCTGCAGGCGGAGCTGCTGGAGTCGCACGGCGAGCTGAGCCTGCGCAGCGCGAAGATCGGCGTGTCGCTGAGCCTGCGCGGCGCGAGGCTGGCCAATCCCACCGCGCGGCTGGCGCTGAACGCCCCGCAGCTGACCGTGGAGCGCACGCTGTACCTGACCCCGGCGGGCGTCGGCAGCCCGCTGCTGAGCGGCACGACCCCGGAGCGCGGCACCCGGATCCAGCGGTTCGAGTGCCTGGGCGGGGTGCGGCTGGACGACGGGCGGTTCGGGGACGCGGTCGACTTCGAGCGGGCCCGGTTCGTCTTCACCGACGACCAGGAGCTGTCGCTGCGCCGGGTGCAGACGCCCGAGCTGCGCTTCCTCGGCGAGGCACCGTCACGGGGCAAGGTCGTGCTGTCCGGCGCGCGGCTGGTCAACCTGGTCGACCGGGCGAGCGCCTGGCCGGGCCCGGGCAACCTGCAGATGGGCGGTTTCTCGTACGAGAACCTGGTGCCCAGGGGCACGTTCCCGCTGGCCGAGCGGCTGGACTGGGTGGCCGCGGCGACCGCCGAGTACAACCCGGAGCCGTACGAGCGGCTGGCCTCCGTACTGCGGGCCGGCGGCGAGGACGAGGACGCCCGCGAGGTGCTGCTGGCCAAGCAGCGCCGGCGCCGCGAGACCCTGCCGCCCGCGGCCAAGCTGTGGGGCTACGCGCAGGACTGGACGGTGGCCTACGGCTACCGCCCCGGCCGGGCCGCGGTGTGGATGGCGGTGCTGTGGGCGGCGGGGTCCCTGGCCTTCGCGCACGCGAGCCATCCGCCGGCCGGGGGTGCCGAGTCCCCGGTCTGGAACCCCGCCCTGTTCGCCCTGGACCTGCTGCTGCCGGTGATCGACCTCGGCCAGGCCGGCTCCTGGCAGTTGCACGGCGGCTGGCAGTGGCTGGCGGCGGCGATGATCCTGCTGGGCTGGGTGCTGGCGACGACGGTGGCGGCGGGCGCGACACGGATGCTGCGCCGGAACTGAGGGCACGCCCGGACAGCGGAGCCGAGAACGGGCCCGCACAGGTGGCGAACAGGCGCCGCACAGGCACCGAAAGGGCACCGGAGAGGCACCCAACAGCCACCCTTTACCCTCCCTTGACTTTCTCGTGTACAACCTTCCATGACTTGCCGATGCCCTCTGGCGCGAGGCTGACCTGCGGTCTTTCAATGGTCGACACCATGGCTGCGCTCCCCCCGTTCATCCGCCCGGGCCGGATGCACCGGACCCCCCGCCCCGCCACCGCGGTGCCGGCCGACGACGAGGTGCTGCTCGACGTGCCGGACGACCGGCTGGCACCCGCGCTGGTCGCGGCCGCGCGCGGCGAGCACGGACCCGCCTCCGCGCTGCTCGCCGCCACCCGCGCGGACGCCGACTGGGAGAGCCGCGACCGGTACACGAGACGGCTCGCGGGCTTCGCGCGCTCCCGCGGCGAGTGGCTGGAGGCCTGGCGCGCCGCCGCCCCGCAGGACCCGGACGCGCTGCTCGTCGAGGCCCAGCTGGCGGTGGACCGCGCCTGGGACTCCCCGGCGCGGGCTGAGCTGCTGCGCGAGGTGAGCCCGCTGATCACGGCCGCCGCGCGCGGCGACGACCGCGACCCGGTGCCCTGGCGGATCGCACTGGACCACGCGCGCGGCGCGCGGGCCGGGCACACGTACTTCGAGGAGCTGTGGGAGGCCGCGATCCGCCGCGCCCCGCTCCACTACGGCTGCCACGTGGCGGCCCTGTGCTACCTCGCCGACTCCTGGCGCGGCTCCCACCCGGAGTGCTTCGACTTCGCCGACCTGGCCGCCCAGGACGCCCCCGCGGACTCCCTCGTGCAGGCGCTGCCCGCGCGGGCGGCCCTGTCGTACCTGGCCGACGGCTCGGGCTCCGGGGTGGCGCGGGAGCGGCTGGACGCGGCGGCCGACCGCGCGATCGCGCTGTCCGCCCGCTTCCCGGCCGCCGACCCCTGGCCGGCCGAGATCCGTAACAAACTGATGTACGTCCTGCTCCGGCTGGAGCGCTGGGAGGACGCCCGCGCCCAGCTCGGCCTGATCGGCCCGTACGCCACGTCCTACCCCTGGGACCGGGTCTCGGACGACCCCCTGGCCGCCTTCCTGAGAGCACGCGACGAGATCCATTCGGCGGGTCCCGCACAGCCGTCCGGGCATCCACTCGGTGGGCGTGCCGGACGCGCACGCCCCCGCGGCCATTAGGCTTCTGCGCCGTGACCACCGTCCGGCTTCCGCTCTTCCCCCTGAACTCGGTTCTGTTCCCGGGGCTGGTGCTGCCTCTCAACGTCTTCGAGGAGCGCTACCGCGCCATGATGCGCGAACTGCTGAAGACGCCCGAGGAGGAACCACGCCGGTTCGCCGTCGTGGCGATCCGCGACGGCCACGAGGTGGCCCTCAGCGCGCCCGGCATGCCGGACCCCACCGCGCTGCCGGAGCGCGGCCCGACGGCGGGCTTCGGCCCCGACCCGGCGAAGTCGTTCCACCGGATCGGCTGTGTGGCGGACGCGGCGACCGTCCGCGAACGCGCCGACGGCACCTTCGAGGTGCTGGCGACGGGCACCACCCGGGTGCGCCTGCTGTCGGTGGACGCGTCGGGTCCGTTCCTGACGGCGGAGCTGGAGACGCTCGAGGAGCAGCCTGGCGACGAGGCCGGGGCCCTGGCCGAGGGCGTGCTGCGCGCCTTCCGGCAGTACCAGAAGCGCCTGGCGGGCGCCCGGGAACGGTCGCTGGCCACGGGTGCGGAGCTGCCGGACGAGCCGTCCGTGGTGTCGTACCTGGTGGCGGCGGCGATGGTGCTGGACACGCCGACCAAGCAGCGGCTGCTGCAGGCTCCGGACACCGCGTCCCGGCTGCGTGACGAGCTGAAACTGCTTCGCTCCGAGACGGCGGTCCTCCGTAGTCTGCCGTCACTGCCGGCGGCGGACCTCACCCGTGGTCCGACCAGCCTCAACTGACGAAACCCTGAGGACCGTGAAGGCCGGGATGGCGAAGAAGTCGAAGAAACAGCAACAGCAGTCCGGAGGCACGCCCGCGACGGTGGCCCTCGCCGCCGCGGGCGTGCCGTACACGGTCCACTCCTACGACCACGACCCCTCCGCCGCCTCCTACGGGCAGGAGGCGGCGGAGGCGATGGGCGTGTCGCCGGAGCGGGTGTTCAAGACGCTGGTGGCGGACGTGGACGGCCGGCTGACGGTGGCCGTCGTCCCGGTCGCGGGCCAGCTGGACCTCAAGGCGCTCGCCTCCGCGGTCGGCGGCAAGCGCGCCGCGATGGCGGACCCGGCGCTCGCCGAACGCACCACGGGCTACGTCCGCGGCGGCATCTCCCCGCTGGGCCAGCGCAAGAAGCTGCCCACGGTCCTGGACGCCTCGGCGCACGGCCACGCCACGATCTGCGTGTCGGCGGGCCGCCGCGGCCTGGAGATCGAGCTGTCCCCCGCGGACCTGGCCGGGCTCACGGAGGCGGTCGTGGCGCCGATCGGGCGGGCGTAACCCCTGGGCGAGCGTGACCCCCTGGGCATGACCCCTGGGCGAGCGTGACCCCCTGGGCATGACCCCTGGACGGGCGTGACCCCTGGACGGGGGCGCCGCCCGCCCGCCCGCCCGACTCACGGCTGCGGAGCGTACGGGTCCTTCCGGGCGGGGCCCTGCTCGTACGGTTCGGGGTCCCGCGGCCCGAACAGCGCCGTCAGCCCGAGGTGCACCAGCAGCGCCGCCAGCGACCACGCCAGCAGCGCTCCCTTCGCCCCCAGCTTCAGCGGCGCCGAGAACCTGACTCCCTCGCCCACCTGCTTGGCGTGGGCGATCACGTCCTGGGCGGGCCCGAGCCAGACGCCGAGCCGCCAGGCGAGCAGGGAGCCGAGCAGCCCGCCGACCCCCAGCCCCACGGTCAGCGGCACTCCGCCGCGCCTGCGCGCCAGGAACACCGCGGCGGCGCTCACCGCGCCGAACGCCAGCGCGAGCAGGGTGAACGTTCCGTCGACGCCGATCGCCTGCTCCCCCTCGCTGTCGGCGAGGTAGACGACCCAGCTCTTGTCGACGGCGTCCCCGACCAGGGGCACGTGCGGCGCCAGCCACCACCACAGCAGGCCGAGCGGCACCCCGCCGAGCGCCACCGCCACCGCGACGACGGCGGCCTCCCGCACTTCGGTCTTCATTCCGGGGCCGTCCTGTCCGTACGTGCCGTACCCGGCGGCCTCGGGCGCCGAAGCCGTGCGTCCGGGAGGCGAGGCCTGCCATGCGTCGTGCGGGGAGTGTTCATGCGGCGGTGGAGGCGGAGTCAACGGTGCGGTCACCCCGCCATCGTGCCAGGCGTGTCGGGACGGCGCGTCACCGGACGGCCGCCCTGCGGTACGCCCAGGTGGCCACCGCCAGCGACAGGACGCCGACCACCCCGCAGACGGCGAGGTCGCCGAGGACGAACGCCCAGTCGGGGTGCGCCCCGAAGGTCCGGGCGAGGGCCTCCACCCCGTACGTCGACGGCAGCAGGTCGCGGGCGAGCCGTACCACCTCCGGCATCCGGTCGGCCGGCAGCACCCCGAGCAGCAGCGCCGCGGACATGCCCAACTGGCCGAGCAGCGTCGCCAGCTCCGGCCGCGGCGCGAGCAGCCCCAGCGCGGCACCCAGCCCGGCCAGCGCCGCCCCGGCCAGTGGGATCACGGCGGCGAGCACCCACAGGTGGGTCAGCGGCAGCCCGAACAGCACGCAGCCGAACACGGCGGTCACCACGGTCCCCGGCACGGTGAACGACGCGTACGCCCCCGCCGCCCCCAGCACCACCGACGCCGGCGGCACCGGCAGCGTGGCGTAGTGGTCGAGCCCGCCGCCGGCCCGCAGCTGCCCGAAGTACTGCGCGAGCAGGTTCAGCGCGACGAACGCCACGACGAGCACCGACGACCCGGCCACCACCGACCTGGCCTCACCGCCGCCGCTCACCACCCCCCGCATCAGGATCATGATCCCGACCGACTGGAAGGTCGCCACGAACAGCAGCGGGATCCGCGCGACCCGCGCGCGCGACAGCTGCGCCCGGTACACGGCCACGAGGGACGGCCACAGCCGCGCCCGCGGTCCCAGCTCGGCCGCGCCGCGGGCGGACTCCTGCTCGCCCACGGCCGCGCCCGGCGCGACATCGGCGGGTACGACACTCACGTCGTGCTGCTCCTCTTCGCTCCGGCGGCCCTGTCGACTACGGATGCGACGGCCCGTGTGCTCATGCCTTCACCAGTCCCTGCCGCGCGGCGCCGCCGAGCGCCAGGTACACGTCCTCCAGGCTCGGGGTGGCCAGCGTGAAGTCGTCCAGCGCGGCGAAGGCGGCCCCGCCGGTGACGGTGGCGACGACCGCGCGGGCCTCCTCGGGCACGAGCCGCAGGGTCCAGCGGCGGCCGGACTCGGTGGCCCGTTCCCGGAGCGCGGCGACCTCGGGCACGTGCAGCGGGGCCTTCTCGCGCCACACCAGGTCGACGCGGACCTCCCCGGCGACCTGCTCCTTGAGCCCGACGGGGGTGTCGCAGGCGATCACCCGTCCCCGGTCGAGGACGGCGACCCGGTCGAGGACGGTCTCGGCCTCGATGACGTTGTGGGTGACGAGCAGCACGGTCGCCCCGTGTTCGGCCCGCCGCCGGTCCACGGCGGCCCACACGGCGCGCCGCGCGACCGGGTCCATCCCGGTGGTCGGCTCGTCCAGCACGAGCAGCGGCCGCCTGCCGACCAGCGCGGCGGCGAAGCACGCCAGCCGCCGCTGCCCGCCGGAGAGCTTCTTCAGCGGCCGCCCGGCGATGGGCGCGAGGCCCAGTTCGTCGAGGACGTCGTCCCGCTCGGCCCGCGCCTGCCGGGCCGGGAGCCCGCGCAGCCGCCCGGTCGTCTCGGCGGCCAGCGCCACGGTCAGCTCGTCGAGGGCGGTCGACTCCTGCCCGAGGTAGGCGAGGATGCGCGCCGCCCGCTCCGGGTGCCGCACGATGTCGTGGCCGAGGATCTCGACGCTCCCCGCGTCGGGACGCATCAGCCCGGTCAGCTGCCGCACCAGGGTGGACTTGCCGGCGCCGTTCGGCCCGAGGAACCCGAAGATCTCGCCGCCCCGGATGTCCAGCCGCACGTCGTCGACGGCCCGCACCGCGGGTGTTCCGGGAGCGCCCCGCCGTCCGCGCACCGCCGGGTAGGTCTTGGTCAGCCCGCGCACCGCGCACACGACATCGCCGCCGTGCCGAAGTGCCTGTGCCGCGCGCGTACTCACAAAGGACGAGGGTACGTGGTCGGCGCGCCCCACCAGGTCTCGGGTCGGTCGACAACAGCGCATGCGCCGGTAAAGAACCGCCGGTGGAGGGCGGTCCAGAACGGGGAGGCACGGGGGGAGAACTACTCGGCCGCCGGCGCGCGCTCGGTGCCCGTCCGGGCGTCGAGCTCCCGCCAGAAGCCGGCCCGGATGGCGTAACGGTCGTGCTCGTCGATCTGGTCGTCCTTGTGGGCGAGCAGCCCGAACCGCGCCGCGTAGCGCAGCAGCTCCCCGTCGATCCGGTGCGGGATGCGCGGGTACATGCCGGACAGCCGCTGAAGATGGCTCTGGTCCCCCAGCCGCCCGATCCACCGCCGGGCGAACACCTGTCCGACCTCGTAGGGATCGCCGCCGACCGTGGTGATGTCCTCCTCCCGGTCGGCCCACCGCTGCTCCGCCGTGGTCAGCTGCGCCAGGGTCGGCATGGAGGCGGCCTCGGGCGGCTCGACGGCCGGCCGGTCGACCCACCCCCGGTCGGAGGACCAGCGCAGCGTCGCGCTCGCGGGCTGCGGGGCGGGTTGCACGCCGGGGGCGCGCATCGCCGCCAGGTCCTTGGGGGTCGGCACGCCCTTGGGCGCGGACGCCCGCTCCTGCGTGCCGTTCCGGGAGGCGGCGGCCGCCGGGGGGTGCTCGCCCGCCTCGGCGGGCCGCTCGGCGGCCCCGAGCGCGGACTCCGGCAGCGGCGCGGACAGGATCGCGGCGATCTCCGGCCGCGGCGCGGGCGGCGGCGCGCAGACCCCGCCGACCTCCTTGGCCCGTAAGGCCTTGGTGATCCAGGTGCGGTCCAGGACGCGCCGCTCGTCGGCCTCGGCGACCAGGTCCTCGGACTGGTTGTAGTCGCCGTCGGCCGCCTGCACGGCCCACAGGTGCACGGCGACCCCGTGCTCCTTGGCCGCCATCATGCCCGGCAGCAGGTCGCCGTCGCCGGTGACCAGGACGATGTCGGAGCAGGCGCGGTTGCGGGCCAGCTCGGTCAGCTCGGCGTGCATGGCGGCGTCGACGCCCTTCTGGGCCCAGCGTCCGTCGCTGCGGGTCAGCGCGCCGAGCCGGACGGTGACCCGGGGCATCACGCGCAGTCTGCGGTGCTCGGGCTGCGGGACGCGGTCGGGGGCGCCGTCGAACCAGTAGATGCGCAGCAGCGGCCGTTCCGTCTCGGACTCGGCGCGCTCGCGCAGCCCCTGGATGAGAGCGGTGTGGTCGACGGTGATCCGCGACCGGGAGGGCTCCCCGGCGAGGAGACTGGCGGCGGCCCCCAGCAGATACCCGGCGTCCACCAGGACGATGCAGCGGTCCACGCGATCCACCCTCTTTCCGGGAGGTTTGCTTCGGGCTTGCTTCGAGTCTGCCCGACAGCACGGGGGTAAACGGCCGGAACTCGATCTTCGGCGTGGCGTTTCGGGGCCGCGCGCTCCCATGACCCCTGTCACGCACGGTAATTGTCCGACATGCGCGCCTTGTAAGGCTATGTGAATCTGATCCCGTCCCTGGCCCCCAGATGCCCCACAAGGAGGCAGATTTCCATGGCCAAGAACAAGAACCGCAAGCAGGGCGGGAACCAGATGCGCAGCCAGCGGCAGGCTCCCGAGCGCGCCGAGCAGCAGACCGCGGTGGCCACCGAGGCGTCCAGCCCCGCAGACGTCGTCGAGCACGGCCGCAAGCCGAAGAAGCTCGGCCACAACTAGCCGGGCCCGCCCCCGCCCGGGCATGGCCGACGAGGGGCGCACCCGCACCGGGTGCGCCCCTCGCGCGCTTCGATCGCTCAGCCCGCCAGGCAGGACGGCCCGAGCAGCACCTTCAGGTCGCCGAACAGCGCCGGGTCCGGCTTCACCCGGTGCCGGTCCAGGCGCAGGACCGTCGTCCTGGTCGGGCCCTGAAGCTTGATGCGGACCTCGCTGTCGCCCCTGTGGTGGCTGAGGATCTCGCCGAGGCGGCTGACCATCGGCGGGGTCACCTTCACCGCCGGGATGGTGAGCACCACGGGCGCGTTGGTGCCCGCGTTGGACAGGTCGGGGACCTGCAGCTCCATCGCGACGAGCCGGGGCACGTCCTCGCGCTTGTCGAGGCGGCCCTTGACGAACACGACCGCGTCCTCGACGAGTTGGGTCGACACCAGCTGGTAGGTGGCCGGGAAGAACATGCACTCGATGGAGCCGGCGAGGTCCTCGACCGTGGCGATCGCCCAGGCGTTGCCCTGCTTGGTCATCTTGCGCTGCAGGCCCGAGATGATGCCGCCGATCGTCACGACCGCGCCGTCGGCGTGCTCACCGCCGGTGAGCTGGGCGATGCCCGCGTCCGCCTTGTCCGACAGCACGTGCTCCAGGCCGAACAGCGGGTGGTCGGAGACGTAGAGACCGAGCATCTCCCGCTCCTGGGCGAGCAGGTACGTCTTGTCCCACTCGTCGGTGCCGAACTCCACGTCCAGCCCGAAGCCGGGCTCGTCGTTCTGCTCCTCACCCATCCCGCCGAAGAGGTCGAACTGTCCCTCGGCCTCCTTGCGCTTGACCGCGACCACGTTGTCGATCATCGGCTCGTACTGCGCCGTCAGCCCCTTGCGGGTGTGGCCCAGGGAGTCGAAGGCGCCGGCCTTGATCAGCGATTCCGTGGTGCGCTTGTTGCAGACCACCGCCTCGACCTTGTCGAGGTAGTCGGGGAAGGAGGCGTACTTCCCCTTGGCCTTGCGGCACTTGATGATCGACTCGACGACGTTGGTGCCGACGTTGCGGACGGCGGAGAGGCCGAAGAGGATCACGTCGTCGCCCTGGGCGGCGAAGTTGGCCTCGGACTCGTTGACGTTCGGCGGCAGCACCCGGATGCCCATGCGGCGGCATTCGTTGAGGTAGACCGCCGACTTGTCCTTGTCGTCCTTCACCGAGGTCAGCAGTGCCGCCATGTACTCGGCGGGGTGGTTCGCCTTGAGGTAGGCGGTCCAGTACGACACCAGGCCGTACGCGGCCGAGTGCGCCTTGTTGAACGCGTAGCCGGCGAAGGGGACCAGTACGTCCCACAGCGCCTGGATGGCCTCGTCGCTGTAGCCGTTCTTGCGGGCGCCGGCCTGGAAGATGGTGAAGTTCTTGGCCAGCTCGTCGGGCTTCTTCTTGCCCATCACGCGGCGCAGGATGTCGGCCTCGCCGAGCGAGTAGCCGGCGATGATCTGGGCGGCCTTCTGCACCTGCTCCTGGTAGACGATCAGGCCGTAGGTGACGGCCAGGACCTCTTCGAGGGGCGCCTCCAGCTCGGGGTGGATCGGCGTGATCTCCTGCTGCTTGTTCTTGCGCAGCGCGTAGTTCGTGTGGGAGTTCATGCCCATCGGGCCCGGCCGGTACAGGGCCGAGACGGCGGAGATGTCCTCGAAGTTGTCCGGCTTCATCAGGCGCAGCAGCGAGCGCATGGGGCCGCCGTCGAACTGGAAGACACCGAGCGTGTCACCGCGCTGGAGCAGGTCGAAGGTCGTGGGGTCGTCCAGCGGGAGGGACAGGAGATCGATGTCGATCCCCTTGTTGGACTTCACCATCTTGACGGCGTCGTCCATGATCGTCAGGTTGCGCAGGCCGAGGAAGTCCATCTTCAGCAGGCCGAGCGACTCACAGCTCGGGTAGTCCCACTGGGTGATGGTCACGCCGTCGGTGTGCCTGACCCAGACGGGCACGTGCTCGGTGATGGTCTCGCTGGACATGATCACGCCGGCGGCGTGCACGCCCATCTGCCGCACCAGGCCCTCGACGCCCTTGGCGGTGTCGATGACCTTCTTCACGTCCGGTTCGTTCTCGTACATCGCCCGCACCTCGCCCGCCTCGGAGTAGCGGGGGTGGGCGGGGTCGGTGATGCCGGACAGCGGGATGCCCTTGCCGAGGACGTCGGCGGGCATGGCCTTGGTGATGCGGTCGCCCATCGCGTACGGGTAGCCCAGCACGCGCGCGGAGTCCTTGATGGCGTTCTTGGCCTTGATGGTGCCGTAGGTGCCGATCATGGCGACCTTGTCGGCGCCGTACTTCTCCGTCACGTACCTGATCACCTCGACGCGCCTGCGCTCGTCGAAGTCGATGTCGACGTCGGGCATGGAGATGCGCTCGGGGTTGAGGAACCGCTCGAAGATCAGACCGTGCGGGATCGGGTCGAGGTCGGTGATGCCCATGGCGTAGGCGACGATCGAGCCGGCCGCGGACCCTCGGCCGGGGCCGACCGCGATGCCGTTGTTCTTGGCCCACATGATGAAGTCGGCGACGACGAGGAAGTAGCCGGGGAAGCCCATCGAGATGATGACGTCCATCTCGTAGTCGGCCTGCTTCTGGCGGTCCTCGGGGATGCCGCCCGGGTAGCGGCGCTCCATGCCGCGGCGGACCTCCTCCTTGAACCAGGTGACCTCGGTGTATCCCTCGGGGATGTCGAACTTGGGCATGAGGTCGCGCTTCTCGAACATGCCGGTGGTGTCGACCTGTTCGGCCACCAGCAGGGTGTTGCGGCAGCCCTCCTGCCAGGCGTCCGAGGAGTCGATGGCGTACATCTCGTCGGTGGACTTCAGGTAGTAGCCGGTGCCGTCGAACTTGAAGCGGTCGGGGTCGGAGAGGTTCTTGCCGGTCTGGATGCACAGCAGGGCGTCGTGGGCGCCGGCCTCGTGCGCGTACGTGTAGTGCGAGTCGTTGGTGACCAGCGGCGGGATGCCGAGCTTCTTGCCGATGTCGAGGAGGCCGTCGCGGACCCGGCGCTCGATCTCGATGCCGTGGTCCATCAGCTCCAGGAAGTAGCGGTCCTTGCCGAAGATGTCCTGGTAGTCGGCGGCCGCCTTCAGCGCCTCGTCGTACTGGCCGAGGCGCAGGCGGGTCTGGAGCTCGCCGGAGGGGCAGCCGGTGGAGGCGACGATGCCCTCGGACCACTGGGCGATGGTCTCCTTGTCCATCCGGGGCCACTTCTGCAGCCAGCCCTCGGCGTAGGCGTCCGAGGAGAGCCGGAAGATGTTGTGCAGGCCGGTCTTGTTCACCGCCCACATCGTCTTGTGGGTGTAACCGCCGGAACCGGAGACGTCGTCCTTCTTCTGGTGCGGCTGGCCCCACTGGATCTTGCGCTTGTTGCGCCGGGACTCGGGGGCGACATACGCCTCGATCCCGATGATCGGGGTGATCCCGGCCTTCTTCGCGGAGTGGTAGAAGTCGTACGCGCCGTGGAGGTTGCCGTGGTCGGACATGGCGATGTGCGTCATGCCCATCTCGTTGCAGGCGTTGAACATGTCCTTCAGCCGCGCGGCACCGTCCAGCAGCGAGTACTGGGTGTGGACGTGCAGGTGCGTGAACGGCGGCTTCGACACGGGGCGGCCTCCAAAAGTTAAGCGCTGCGGCGCGAAGCGCCTCGTTGAGGGGTGGTGGTCGGGCGACGGGTGGGCGCTAGGCGACGGGCTGGCGGACAGTCCTGGGGTCAGCGTCGAAGTCTATGCCCCGGCACTGACACGCGCGGGCCCGCGCCGCGTACCTTCATGCGTGGGTCGCGGGCACTCCCGCGTATCTTCGCCCGTTGGACGTGACGACTCTCTCGTCACCCATGTCATGCACCAGGAGGCACCCAGCGATGTCGGTCCCCCAGCTCAGCGACGAGCAGCGCGGCGAGGAGATCCTCGCCGTCTTCGACACCGCCTTCGGCGAGCTCCTGGCCGCCGATCCGGCCGCGTTCCGCGTGAAGTTCCGGAAGATGGCGTCCTCGGCCTTCGCGTTCTACCGGGGGACGGCCTGCCTCTTCTACCACGACCTGGACGCGGAGCACGCCGGGCGCGGCGACGGGCGGACCTTCAGCGGCCCGTACCTGGACGAGCGCACCTCGCGGGTGTGGATCCACGGCGACCTGCACGCGGAGAACTTCGGCACCTACCTGGACGCCAACGGCCGCCTGATCTTCAACGTCAACGACTTCGACGAGGCGTACGTCGGCCCCTTCACCTGGGACCTGAAGCGCTTCGCCGCCTCGATCGCGCTGATCGGCTACGCGAAGGCGCTCAGCGACGGCCAGATCGGCGAGCTGGTGGGGATCTACGCGGGGGCGTACCGCGAGCGCGTGCACGCCCTGGCCACGGGCGCCAAGAGCGACGAGGTGCCGCCCTTCACCCTGGACACCGCGCAGGGCCCGCTGCTGGACGCGCTGCGCGACGCCCGTTCCCTGACCCGCTTCGGGCTGCTGGAGTCGATGACGGAGATCCGCGACTTCGAGCGCCGCTTCGCGCCGGGCGGCGGCTCCATCGAGCTGGACGCCGCCACCCGCTACAAGGTGCTGGCGGCCTTCGACGGCTACCTGGAGACGCTGCCGGAGGCGTCCCTGGCCCGCCCGGACTCCTACCGCGTCAAGGACGTCGTCGGCCGCCGCGGCATCGGCATCGGGTCGGCCGGGCTGCCGTCGTACAACATCCTGCTGGAGGGGCACACCGACGCCCTGGAGAACGACGTCGTGATCTACATCAAGCAGGCCCAGACCCCGGCGGTCTCCCGCCACGTGACCGACCCGGCGATCCGCGACTACTTCCAGCACGAGGGCCACCGCACGGTGATCTCCCAGCGCGCCCTGCAGCAGCACGCCGACCCCTGGCTGGGCTGGACCGAGCTGGACGGGGCGGGCCAGCTGGTCGCCGAGGTCTCGCCGTACGCCGTGGACCTGGACTGGGGCGACATCGACGACCCGGAGGAGATCGCCCAGGTGGTGGCCGATCTCGGCCGGGCCACGGCGACCATGCACTCCGCGGCGGACGACACCTCCGGCGAGTCGCTGGTGCCGTTCTCCACCGAGCGGGCGATCGACGCGGCGATCGCCGCCGACGAGGACGGCTTCGCGGGCCTGCTGGTGGACTTCGCGCACGACTACGGCGCACGCGCGCGTGCCGACCACCAGATCTTCGTGGACCTGTTCCGCAACGGCCGGATCCCGGGTCTGTGACGGGTCGTGCCTCACAGGGACCCTTTAGGGGTCCCTTACGGCACGGCGTGACAGACTCTCCTGCGCTATGGACATATCCGGGACCCCGCTGAGAGCCGTGCGCGCGGCCGTGTTCACGGCGCTCGTCGTGACGCTCAGCACCGCGTCGCACGTGCTGCTGTCACGGGTCCCGCTGCCGCTGAGCACGGTGGCCGCGGTCGCCGCCGCCGTGTTCACGGCCGCCTACGCGCTGGCCGGCGGCGAGCGCGGCTTCGGGCGCATCGCCGCCGCGCTGGTCCCGCTGGAGCTGGCCGCCGACACGGTCTTCACCACCGGCCAGCACCTCTGCTACGGCCGCGCGGGCGGCCCGGTCGCGGGCCCCCTGCGCTCCGTCGGCTTCGACGTGCTGTGCGGCAACCGCACCGAGGTCGGCAGCCCGCTGGCGCACGTGACGGGCACCGGTGCCGACCGGCTCGCGGTGCTGCTCGCCCACGCCGACCCGGCGACCGC
This sequence comes from Streptomyces sp. NPDC020490, assembly GCF_044335305.1. Classification (NCBI taxonomy): domain Bacteria; kingdom Bacillati; phylum Actinomycetota; class Actinomycetes; order Kitasatosporales; family Streptomycetaceae; genus Streptomyces; species Streptomyces sp. NPDC020490. The sequence continues at coordinate 25,713 of NZ_JBIRUY010000023.1, forward strand.
CTGGCTGCTGCTCGGCGCGCACGTCGCCGTCGGGCTGCTCGCCGCCGCCTGGCTGCGCCGCGGTGAGCGGGCCCTGGCCCAGCTGCTGCGGGCGGTCGCCGCGACCACGTTCCGGCCGCTGCTGCTCGCGGTGGCCGCGGTGGCCGTCCGGCCCGCCGAGGCGCAGGGGCGCCCGCGGCGTCCCGTCCGCCGGTCCGCCGTCGTCCGCGACCGGCTTCTCGTGCACTCCCTGGGGCGGCGTGGACCGCCGTGCTCGGCCGCGTTCGCCTGAACCACAGCTGAGTACCAGCAGACCCCCACACGTATCCCGCGCACGACACATGCGCGTCCCACATGGAGATCACCAACATGAGCAATCGGAACAGCCAGGCGGCGAAGACGGCGGCCCGTGAGCGGCTGCGTCAGGAGCGCGAGCGCCAGGCCAAGCGGGCCAAGGCCAAGCGGCAGGTCATCGTGGCCTGTTCGGTCGTCGCCGTGCTGGCCGCGGCCGGCGGCATAGGCTACGCCTTCGTCCAGGCGAACAAGCCCGGCCACTGGGAGGCCGTGAAGGACGACAAGGTCGTCGCGCCGGCCAACACCACCGGCACCAACGGCACGACGGTCGTCATCGGCAAGGCGAGCGCCAAGAAGACGCTGAAGATCTACGAGGACCCCCGCTGCCCGATCTGCGCCCAGTTCGAGGAAACCGTGGGCCCGACCGTGAAGAAGGACCTCGACAGCGGCAAGTACAAGCTCCAGTACGTCGGCGGCACGTTCCTCGACGGCGACTCCCTCGGCAAGGGCCAGATCGGCTCGCGCGGCGAGGGCTCCAAGAACGCGATGAGCGCCATGGGCGCCGCGCTGAACGTCAGCGACGAGGCGTTCCTGGAGTACAAGACCGCGCTCTACTCCAAGAAGTGGCACCCCGAGGAGTCGGACGACAAGTTCAAGAGCGACGACTACCTGATCAAGGTCGCCCAGACCGTTCCCGCCCTGAAGGACAACGCCGGCTTCCAGAACGCGGTGAAGAAGGGCACCTACGACGCCTGGGCGCTCGCCATGTCGAAGACCTTCGACACCAACAAGGACGGCGTCACCGGCACCCCGAGCCTGGTCATGAACGGCAAGATGCTCACCGCCGACGGCAACGGCAACCCGCCCATGACGGTGGACCAGTTCAACCAGGTGGTCGGCGCGGCCCTCAAGGGCTGACGGACCGTCCGAGGCGACTTTCAGCGGAAGAGCGGGCGAACTTTCCGAGTTCGCCCGCTCCCGTTCATACCGATCAGTAACCTGATCGGTCGTGACCAGTCGATACAGAGCATCCGCGCCCGCCGAGAGCGTCAACTCGCTTTCGCCGCGCCGCCGTACGATCGTCAAGGCCGCCGCGGCCACCGCCGTTCTGGCCGGTCCGCTGGCCGCCGCGCTGCCCGCCCGCGCGGCCGCCGGCACCCCCGCCTTCCTGCACGGCGTCGCCTCCGGCGACCCGCTGCCCGACGGCGTCCTGCTGTGGACCCGGGTGACCCCCATCGCCGAGGCCGTGCCCGGCTCCGGGCTCGGCCCGGACACCGAGGTCGGCTGGGTCGTCGCCCGGGACAAGGCGTTCACGGACGTCGTCGCCACGGGATCCGTGAACGCGACCGCCGCCTCCGACCACACCGTCAAGGCCGACGTCCGCGGCCTGGAGCCGGCCACCGACTACTGGTTCCGCTTCTCCGCGGGCGGCACCGACTCCCCGCCGGCGCGCACCCGCACCGCGCCGGCCGCGGACGCGGCGGTCTCCGGCCTGCGCTTCGGCGTGGTCTCCTGCGCCAACTGGGAGGCCGGCTGGTTCTCGGCGTACCGCCACCTCGCGGCCCGCGGCGACCTGGACGCCTGGCTGCACCTCGGGGACTACATCTACGAGTACGGCAGCGGCGACTACGGCACGCGCGGGACCGTCGTACGGCCGCACGCGCCCACCCACGAGATCCTCACCCTCGCCGACTACCGCACCCGCCACGGCAGGTACAAGACCGACCCCGATCTGCAGGCGCTGCACCACAAGGCGCCGGTCATCGCGATCTGGGACGACCACGAGTTCGCCAACGACGCCTGGTCGGGCGGCGCCGAGAACCACACCGAGGGCGCCGAGGGCACCTGGTCGGCCCGTCAGGCGGCGGCCAAGCAGGCCTACTTCGAGTGGATGCCGGTGCGCCCGGCGACCGCCGGCACCACCTACCGCCGGCTGCGCTTCGGTAAACTCGCCGACCTGTCCCTGCTCGACCTGCGCTCGTTCCGCTCGCAGCAGGTCAAGGTCGGCAACGGCTCGGTGGACGACCCGGACCGCACGATCACCGGGCGCGCCCAGCTCGACTGGCTGAAGGCGGGGCTGAAGACGTCCGACACCACCTGGCGGCTGGTCGGCAACTCGGTGATGATCTCGCCGTTCGCCGTCGGCTCCCTCTCCGCCGACCTGCTCAAGCCGCTCGCCGAGCTGCTCGGGCTGCCGAAGGAGGGCCTCGCCCTCAACACCGACCAGTGGGACGGCTACACCGACGACCGGCGGGAACTGCTGGCCCACCTGCGGTCCAACGCCATCCGCAACACCGTCTTCCTCACCGGCGACATCCACATGGCGTGGGCCAACGACGTGCCCGTGGACGCCGGCACCTACCCGCTGTCCGCCTCGGCCGCCACGGAGTTCGTGGTCACCTCGGTGACCTCCGACAACCTCGACGACATCGTGAAGGTCCCCGAGGGCACGGTCTCCGCGATCGCCGCGCCGGTCATCAAGGCCGCCAACCGGCACGTCCACTGGGTCGACACCGACCGCCACGGCTACGGCGTCCTGGACGTCACGGCCGAGCGCGCGCAGATGGACTACTACGTCCTGTCCGACCGCACGTCCGCGAACGCGACCTCGTCGTGGGCCCGCTCGTACCGCACCCGCAGCGGCACGCAGAAGGTGGAACGGACCTACGACCCGGTGTAGCGGATCACCGGAGCGAGTCCAGGAAGCCGAGCGCGGTCCGCCAGGTGGCCTCGGCCGCCTCCTCGTCGTAGTCCGGCAGGCCGGGGTCGGTGTACAGGTGACCGGCCCCGGCGTACCGGTACACCTCGACATCGGCGCCCGCCCTGCCCATCTGCAGGTACCAGGCGCTCAGCCAGTCGTCGGGCTCGAACGCGTCCGGCTCGGCCACGTGCAGCTGGACCGGCAGGCCGTCCGCGGAGGCGTTCGGCGCGACGTCGGAGGTGCCGTGCAGGAGCAGCAGCCCGCGCGCCTTCTCGTCGCCGAGCGCCAGGGTCTGGGCGACGGCCGCGCCGAGGGAGAACCCGGCGTACACCAGTCCCCGTTCCGAGTAGGGGGCGGCGGCCAGCACGGCCCGTTTCAGCAGCTCGTCCTGGCCGATCTCGTCCTTGCAGGCCATGCCCTCCTCGACCGTGTCGAACGTGCGCCCCTCGAAGAGGTCCGGGGTCCACACCTCGTGGCCGGCGTCGCGCAGTCGGTCAGCGGCCTGGCGCACCGCGGGCCGGAGGCCGTAGGTGGAGTGAAAGAGCATGAGGTTCATGGGGCCATGGTGCCAGCGGGGTCTGACAACGCGTGCTCGCGGCCGTACCCAGGAACGCGTGAAACTCACATGTTCGTGCCCGCCCGGTGCCGGTTAGGTTCGACGGCATGGAGAACGTACTGCGTCCGCTGATCGTGCTCGGCGGCTCGGTCGTGCTGACGCTGGCCATCGGCTGGGTCACCGACCAGTTGCTGCGCAAGGCCGACGGGCGGCACCACGAGACCCCGCTGTGGGGTCTGTTGCGCCGTGCCCGCGTGCCCTACCAGCTCGTGCTGTGCGCGGCCCTGCTCAGAGGGTCCTACGACCAGGCGGACCTGCTGCCGCAGCACCGGGTCGGCGTCGGCCGGACCCTGACCCTGGTGCTGATCGGGTCGGCGGCCTGGCTGGTGATCCGGATCGCGGCGGCGGTCGTCGAGACGTCGTACAGCCGTTACGCCCGCGTCCACCGCGACCCGGCGCGGGTCCGGCGGGTCCGCACCCAGGTCGAGCTGATCATGCGGGTGGTCTCCGCGATCGTGGGCGTGGTGGCCGTGGCCGCGATGCTGCTGACGTTCCCGGCGATGCGGGCGGCCGGCGCCTCGCTGCTGGCCTCGGCCGGCATCCTCGGCATCGTCGCCGGTGTCGCCGCGCAGTCCACGCTGAGCAACATGTTCGCCGGGCTGCAGATCGCCTTCGGCGACATGGTGCGCCTCGGCGACACGGTGGTGGTGGACGGCGAGTGGGGCACGGTCGAGGAGATCACGCTGACGTTCCTGACGGTGCGGACGTGGGACGAGCGCCGGATCACCATGCCGGTGTCGTACTTCACCTCCAAGCCGTTCGAGAACTGGTCGCGCGGCAGCACCCAGATGACCGGCATCGTCTACTGGCACCTCGACCACTCCGCGCCGGTGGAGGCGATGCGCGAGCAGCTCCGCGACATCCTGCGCTCCTGCCCCGCCTGGGACGGCCGCGACTACGGCGTGGCCGTCACGGACTCCACCCCGAACACCATCCAGGTGCGGGCGCTGGTGACGGCCAAGGACGCGGACGACATCTGGACGGTGCGGGTGACGGTCCGCGAGCGGATGATCACCTGGCTGAGCGAGCACCACCCCTACGCGCTGCCCCGCGTCAACACGGCCGACGCGGCGCTGCCGCCGCCCCGGACGTCCCCGGACGGGATCCTGCGGGCGGCCCGGGACGGCGCGGCCCGGGACGGCGCCGCCGTGCGCCGCGCCCACGAGACGCCGCGGACCGGCCGGGGCTGAGCGGGCGCGGGCTCAGTGCCCGCGTTCGGCGCCGCCGTTGACCTGGACGATCTGCGAGGTGATGTGCCCGGCGCCCGGGGAGGCGAGCCAGTGCAGCGTCGCGGCGACGTCTCCGGGGGTGCCGACGCGCTTGTCCAGGGTTTCGCCGGCCAGCCGTTCGCGGCGGGCCGGGTCGATGCGCGGGCCGAAGAACCCGGTGCCCTCGATGTAGCCGGGCGCGACCACGTTCACGGTGATCCCGCGCGGCCCCAGCGTGCGGGCCAGGTCGTGGGCGTAGGGGTGCAGCGCGGCCTTGGCCCCGCCGTACGCCCCGCTGCCGGAGCCCCGGTAGGCGGCGATGGAGCTGATGAACAGCACCCGTCCGCCGGGCGAGGCCAGCCGGTCCTTCAGTCCCTCGGTGAGCAGCGCCGCGGTCAGGGTGTTGAGCCGGAAGTTGACGGTCCATTCGTGCGCGACGCGGTCGAGCGGGTCGTCGCCGCCGGCCGGCTCCTCGAGCTGCCCGTTGCCCCCGGCCCCGTGCACCAGTACGTCGACGGCGCCGAACTCCCGCTCCACGTGGGCGGCGAGTCCGCGCACGGCGCCCGGATCGCTGAGATCGGCGGCGTACGTGGACGCGCCGGGCACGTCCGCCCGCTCCAGCACCTCGCCCCGTCGCCCGACCAGCAGCACCCGGTCCCCGTCCTCGGCGAAGACGCGGGCCGCGGCGAGCCCGATCCCCGTACCGCCACCACTGATCACCACGTTGCGAGCCATGGACAGACCCTACAAACGGCCGGCCGCCGACGGCGAGCACCTTCGCCGTCGGCCACGCCGGTGCCGCGCCCGCCGCCTCACCGCATGCTGCGCACGTCGAGGTGGCGCAGCACCCGGTCCACCACCTCCGGATCGGCCCCCGGCTCGCTGCGCGCCGCCAGCACCTCGTGCCGCGCCGCGCTCAGCATCTCGTTCTGGATGCGCCGCACCCGCTTCAGCCGCCGTACCCGCATCTCGTGGTCCTCACGGCGTTCGTCCTCCCCGATATCCGGGCTGATGCGCAGTCCGATGTCGAAGGCCCGCCGCTGCATCTGCTCGGACAGCTCGTCCGGCAACTCCTCCACCTGCTCGATCTCCCGCAGCCGCCGCTTCGCCGCCTTCGCCGCCCGGGTCGCGAGCGCCTTCTCGAAGTCCTTCTCGCGTTCGGTGTCGGCGCGCACCCCGAGCCGCTTCACCAGCCACGGCAGCGTCAGCCCCTGGAGCACCAGGGTCGCCATGATCACCCCGAAGGCGATGAACACGATCTCGTCGCGGTCCGGGAAGGGCGAGCCGTCGTCGGTCGTCAGCGGGATCGCCAGCGCCAGCGCCACGGAGGCCACGCCCCGCATCCCGGACCACCACATGACGACGGTCTCCCGCCAGCTCGCCGGGATGTCCTCGTCGTGGTCCCGCCGGGCGTGCAGCCGCTTGGTGAGCCAGGTGGCCGGCAGCAGCCAGGCCAGCCGCACCAGCACCACGACGACCACGACCGCCGCCGCCCAGCCGAGCATCTCGCCCCACCGTCCGGACGCCGTCCGGATCGCGGTGGTCAGTTCCAGTCCGATCAGCCCGAACGCCACACCGGTGACGAGCGTGTCGACGATGTTCCAGAAGGTGTGCCCGGCGAGCCGGATCATCACGTCGTCGGCGTCGGTGGCGTACTCGGCGAGGAACAGCGCGGTGGTCAGCACGGCGAGCACGCCCGAGCCGTGCAGCTCCTCCGCGAGCACGTAGGAGGCGTACGGCACCAGCAGCGTGAGCCCGATCTGCAGGGTGGCGTCCCCCAGCAGGTCCAGCAGCTTGTTGGCGCCCCAGCCGAGCGCCAGCCCCACCACGACGGCCACGACGGCGGACAGCACCAGGTCCAGCCCGGCCCGCCAGGGCGAGAAGGAACCGGTGACGACGGCGGTGATCGCGACGTGGTACAGCACGATCGCCGTCACGTCGTTGAACAGGCCCTCGCCCTCCAGGATGGACACCAGCCGGCGCGGCAGCCCCAGCTGTCCCGCGACCGCGGTCGCGGCGACCGGGTCGGGCGGCGCGACCAGCGCGCCGAGCGCGAAGGCGGCGGCGACCGGCAGCCCCGGCACGATCGCGGCGGCCACGCCGGCCACCGCGGCCATGGTGACGAACACCAGCGCCACGGCCAGCAGGAAGATCGGCCGCCGGTTGGCCGTGAACTGCCGCCAGGACGTCCGCCGCACCGCCGCGTACAGCAGGGGCGGCAGCAGCAGCGGCAGGATCAGCTCGGGCCGCACGTCGACGTTCGGGACGAAGTCGAGCACGGCGAGGACGATCCCGAGCAGCGTCATCAGCACCGGCGCCGGCAGACCGAACCGGTCTCCGACGGGGACGCTCACCAGGGCCCCGAGCAAGAGCACGAACAGCAGGGCCAGTTGGTCCACGGTCAGCGCTCCGGGCGGGTCGACGGGCGGACGGCAGACCTCCAGCCTGCCACGCCGCCGCCGCGACCAGCGATTTCGGCCTTCCGGCTACACCGGGCGCCGCATCGCCCGGTGCGGTATCCCCGCCTCCGGGTACACGGGTCCGTACGCCTCGTACCCCAGCCGCTCGTAGAACCCCAGGGCGTGGGTCTGCGCGTGCAGATCCACCGCGGCCAGCCCGCGCGCGCGTGCGGCCTCCTCGACGGCCCGCACCAGCGCGACGCCGACGCCCAGTCCGCGGGCCGGAGCGGCCACGGCGAGCCGCCCCAGGGACCCGACCGACGGATCGCCGCCGGTCTTCGCCGCGGCCGCCTCGCCGTACAGCAGCCGTCCCGTGCCGAGCGCGACCCCGTCCTCCCGCACCGCCAGCAGGTGCACGGCCACGGCGTCGTACTCGTCGTACTCCAGGTCCTCGGGCACGCCCTGCTCGCGGACGAAGACCTCCTTGCGCAGGGCGAAGCAGGCCTCGCGGTCCGCGGCGTCCTCGGCGACCCGCACCTCGTACGCCGGCAGGCTCACCGGTAGGTCTCCTCGCGGACCTGGTCGAGGGCGCTCTGCAGGTCGGCCGGGTAGTCACAGGCGAACTCGACCCACTGCCCGTCCCCGGGGTGCTCGAAGCCGAGGCGCACGGCGTGCAGCCACTGCCGGGTCAGATGCAGCCGCTTGGCGAGGGTCGGGTCGGCGCCGTAGGTGAGGTCGCCGACGCAGGGGTGGCGGTGGGCGGCCATGTGGACGCGGATCTGGTGGGTGCGGCCGGTCTCCAGCTTGACGTCGAGCAGGGAGGCCGCGCGGAACGCCTCGATGAGGTCGTAGTGCGTGACGGAGGGCTTGCCGTCGGCGGTGACCGCCCACTTGTAGTCGTGCTGGGGGTGGCGGCCGATGGGCGCGTCGATGGTGCCGCTGGTGGGATCGGGGTGGCCCTGCACGAGCGTGTGGTAGCGCTTGTCGACCGTGCGCTCCTTGAACTGGCGCTTGAGCGAGGTGTACGCGTACTCCGACTTGGCGACCACCATGAGGCCCGAGGTGCCCACGTCGAGGCGGTGCACGATGCCCTGGCGCTCGGCGGCGCCGGAGGTGGAGATGCGGTACCCGGCCGCGGCCAGCCCGCCGATGACCGTCGGCCCGGTCCAGCCCGGCGACGGATGCGCGGCCACGCCCACCGGCTTGACGATCACGACCACGTCGTCGTCGTCGTGCACGATCTCCATGCCCTCGACCGGCTCCGCGACGACCTGCACGGGGGCGGGCGCCTGCGGCATCTCGACCTCGAGCCAGGCGCCGCCGCGCACCCGCTCCGACTTGCCGACGACCGCGCCGTCGACCAGCACCTTGCCCGCCCCGGCCAGCTCCGCGGCCTTGGTGCGGGAGAAGCCGAACATGCGGGAGATGGCGGCGTCGACGCGCTCGCCCTCCAGGCCGTCGGGCACGGGCAGGGTACGGATCTCGGGAATCGTGCTCACCCGTCGAGTATGCCGGACGGGTGAGACAGTCCCGTACGCGCGCTCAGTCCTTGTGGACGGTCCCGTCCGGGTCGAGGCCCCGGAAGGACAGCAGCACGATCAGGATGCCGCCGCACACGATCGCCGAGTCGGCCAGGTTGAAGACGGCGAAGCCCTTGGGCGCGATGAAGTCGACGACCGCGCCCTCGAAGATCCCCGGCGAACGGAAGATCCGGTCGGTGAGGTTGCCGAGCGCGCCGCCCAGCAGCAGGCCGAGCGCGACCGCCCACGGCAGGCTGTAGAGCTTGCGGGCGAGGCGCGCGATCACCACGATCACGGCCGCCGCGATCACCGTGAAGATCACGGTGAAGGCCTCGCCGAAGCCGAAGGCCGCGCCCGCGTTGCGGATCGCCTCGAACTTCAGCCAGTCGCCGGCGACCTCGATCGGCGGGTGGTGCTCCAGCTTGGCCACCACGAGCAGCTTGCTGCCCAGATCGAGCAGGTACGCCAGGGCGGCCACCGCGAACAGCACGGCGATCCGGCGCCTGCCCCGGGGGCGAGCGGTCTCGTCCTGCTCCGGCCCGGTCCCCGCCGCCTCTGGGGTGTCCGGCGTACCGATGATGCGCTCCGCCTCTGCCACGTGAGTCCCTCGCCTAGTACCTGACTGAGGACGAGGGTACGGCACGTCCCCGGGCGCCCTCAGTACCGGCGTTCCTGCTTCTGCTTGCACTCCACGCACAGCGTGGCCCTCGGGAACGCCTGCATCCTCGCCTTGCCGATGGGGTCGCCGCAGTTCTCGCACAGGCCGTAGGTGCCCGCCTCGAGCCTCTCCAGCGCCCGGTCGGTCTGGATGAGCATCTCGCGCGCGTTGGCCGCGAGGGCCAGCTCGTGCTCGCGCGTGATGTTCTTGGTGCCGGTGTCCGCCTGGTCGTCGCCGGCACCGTCCCCGGAGTCCCGCATCAGGCCCGCGAGGGAGGCCTCCGAGGAGCTGATCTCGGCGCGCAGCCGGGCGTCCTCGGACAGCAGCTCCGTGCGCGCCTCCTCGACCTCCTCCGGGGTCCAGGGGTCCTCACCGGGGCGTACCGCGAGCTCGCCCGGCTCCACCGTGGCGATCCGCGCCTTGGGCAGGCCGGTCGTCGCCGCCGTGGCCGTGCCAGGAGTCTTCTTCGCAACCACTGTCGTGGCTCCCGTCTGCTTCGCGGCCTCGGCCGCGCCCGCCGTTTCGGCCGTGCTCTTCCCGGCCGTGCTCTTCTCGGCCTTGCTCTTCCCGGCCGTGCTCTTCCCGGCCTTGCTCTTCCCTGCCGTGGCCGTCGTGGTCGCGCTCCCGGCGACCGCGCTCTTCCCGGCCGCGTCCTTCCCGGTGGCGGCCTTGGCGACCGCGTTCCGCTCGGCCGCGCCCTTCTCGGCGGCCTTCTTCGCCGCGGGCTTCTCCGTGGCCTTCGCCGCGGGCTTCTCCGTGGCCTTCGCCGCGGGCTTCTCCGTGGCCTTCGCCGCGGGCTTCTCCGTGGCCTTCGTCACGGACTTCTCCGTGGCCTTCGTCACCGACCTCTTCGCCGGCTTCTTCGTGGCGTCCTTCCCCGCCGCCGTCCTCTTCGCGGGAGCCGTCCCGGCGGCCGGCTTCGCCGTACCCGCCGTGGCGCCCGCCCGCCCGCTCTTCGCCCCGCTCACGTCCTTGGCCGCACGGCCGGAGGCACGTGTGGACCTGCCGGACGCCGGCTGCTGTACGGCGGTCTTCTTCGCCACCATGGCCGCGTCCCTTCACATACGTGATCTAGCTCGCGAATCGTGCTGGGACGATAAATCGACTTGCGTCCCGCGGCAACGGGGCACACCGCCCGATTCGCCCGGCTCGCACACGCGCGCGGCGAGCCTGCATCCGTTGTGCCCAGCTCCCCGCCGGGTAATCCGCCGGGACTCGGGTCCCGCATCGCGGACCGGCCCGCACGCCCCCGTTCGGGTCGCCCCCGCCCCCGCGGCACGCCCCGTGCCCGGGGCCGGAAAACCGGTCGGCCGCTGTCCCCGCGGCGCCGTACACTGGGCGCAGCGAAAAGCGTGGATGGGGACGAGTAGCGGCGTACGCAGCCCAGAGCGACCCGGGGACGGTGGGAGCCCGGGGGCGAGCGCGACGTGAAGATCACCCCGGAGCCGCCGGAAGAACGCCCGACAGGCCAGTAGAACCGGCATCGCGACCCCAATGAGGGGGCTCACCGGCGTGCGGAACGCGCCGGGAGCCAAGGAGGGTGGTACCGCGGGAGCGCGCCGAGACCGGCGTGGACGGCGTACGGCAGGACGTACGCGCAGTCGTCGCTCTCGTCCCTCCGGACGGAAGGCAGCAAGTCCGCCGGAGGAAGCTCGCTGATGACAACGCCGACGTACCGCCAGGTGCCCGCCCAGGTCGACCTGCCCGCGCTCGAGCACGCGGTGCTCGAATTCTGGCGCGAGCAGAAGATCTTCGCCAAGACCCTGGAGCAGTCCGAGGGCCGCCCCGAGTGGGTGTTCTACGAGGGTCCGCCCACCGCGAACGGCATGCCGGGCGCCCACCACATCGAGGCGCGCGTCTTCAAGGACGTCTTCCCCCGCTTCCGCACCATGCGCGGCTACCACGTGGCCCGCAAGGCGGGCTGGGACTGCCACGGCCTGCCGGTGGAGCTGGCGGTCGAGAAGGAGCTGGGCTTCTCCGGCAAGCAGGACATCGAGGCGTACGGCATCGCCGAGTTCAACGCGAAGTGCCGCGAGTCGGTGACCCGGCACACCGACGCCTTCACCGAGCTGACGACCCGCATGGGCTACTGGGTCGACCTCGACGATGCCTACCGCACCATGGACCCGGAGTACATCGAGTCCGTCTGGTGGTCGCTGAAGGAGATCTTCAGCAAGGGGCTGCTGGTCCAGGACCACCGCGTCGCCCCCTGGTGTCCGCGCTGCGGCACCGGCCTGTCCGACCACGAGCTGGCGCAGGGCTACGAGACGGTCGTGGACCCGTCCGTGTACGTCCGCTTCCCGCTCACCTCCGGCCCGCTCGCCGGCGAGGCCGCGCTGCTCGTCTGGACGACCACCCCCTGGACCCTGGTGTCCAACACCGCGGTCGCCGCGCACCCGGAGGTCACCTACGTCGTCGCGACCGACGGCGAGGAGAAGCTCGTCGTCGCCGAGCCGCTGCTCGGCAAGGCGCTCGGCGAGGGCTGGGAGAGCACCGGGCAGACCTTCACCGGCGCCGAGATGGAGCGCTGGACGTACCGGCGTCCGTTCGAGCTCGTGGAGTTCACCGAACCGGCCCACTACGTGGTCAACGCCGAGTACGTCACGACCGAGGACGGTACGGGTCTGGTCCACCAGTCCCCCGCCTTCGGTGAGGACGACCTCAAGGTCTGCCGCGCCTACGGACTGCCCGTGGTGAACCCGGTCCGCCCGGACGGCACCTTCGACGAGAGCGTCCCGCTGGTAGGGGGCGTCTTCTTCAAGAAGGCCGACGAGAAGCTCACCGAGGACCTGGCGAGCCGCGGCCTGCTGTTCAAGCACATCCCGTACGAGCACAGCTACCCGCACTGCTGGCGCTGCCACACCGCGCTCCTCTACTACGCGCAGCCGTCCTGGTACATCCGCACGACGGCCATCAAGGACCGCCTGCTGCAGGAGAACGAGAACACCAACTGGTTCCCGGACACGGTCAAGCACGGCCGGTACGGCGACTGGCTGAACAACAACATCGACTGGGCGCTGTCCCGCAACCGCTACTGGGGCACCCCGCTGCCGATCTGGCGGTGCGAGGACGACCACCTCACCTGCGTCGGCTCCCGCGCGGAACTCACCGAGCTGACCGGCACCGACCAGTCGGACCTGGACCCGCACCGCCCGTTCATCGACGACGTCACCTTCGCCTGCCCGAAGTGCGCCAAGACCGCCACGCGCGTGCCGGAGGTCATCGACGCCTGGTACGACTCGGGTTCGATGCCGTTCGCGCAGTGGGGCTACCCGTACAAGAACAAGGAGCTGTTCGAGAGCCGCTACCCGGCGCAGTTCATCTCCGAGGCCATCGACCAGACCCGCGGCTGGTTCTACACGCTGATGGCGGTCGGCACGCTGGTCTTCGACAAGTCGTCGTACGAGAACGTCGTGTGCCTGGGCCACATCCTCGCCGAGGACGGCCGCAAGATGTCCAAGCACCTGGGCAACATCCTGCAGCCGATCCCGCTGATGGACCGGCACGGCGCCGACGCGGTCCGCTGGTTCATGGCGGCCGGCGGCTCCCCGTGGGCGGCCCGCCGGGTGGGCCACGGCACGATCCAGGAGGTGGTCCGCAAGACCCTCCTCACCTACTGGAACACGGTCGCCTTCCAGGCCCTGTACGCCCGCACCTCCGACTGGGCGCCGTCCGAGGCGGACCCGGCCCCCGCCGACCGCCCCCTCCTGGACCGCTGGCTGCTGTCCGAACTGCACGCGCTGACCGACCAGGTGACCCAGTCCCTGGAGGCGTACGACACCCAGCGGGCCGGCAAGCTGCTGTCGGCCTTCGTCGACGACCTGTCGAACTGGTACGTGCGCCGCTCCCGCCGCCGCTTCTGGCAGGGCGACAAGGCCGCGCTGCGCACCCTGCACGAGGTGGTCGAGACGGTCACCAGGCTGATGGCCCCGCTGACCCCGTTCATCACCGAGCGGGTGTGGCAGGACCTGGTCGTGCCGGTCACGCCCGGCGCCCCGGAGTCCGTCCACCTGGCGTCCTGGCCCGAGGCGGACCTGTCGGCCATCGACCCGGAGCTGTCGAAGCAGATGGTCCTGGTCCGCCGTCTCGTCGAACTGGGCCGCGCCACGCGCGCGGAGTCGGGCGTCAAGACCCGCCAGCCGCTGTCCCGCGCGCTGGTGGCGGCCGCGGGCTTCGAGTCCCTCCACCCCGAACTGCACGCGCAGATCACCGAGGAGCTGAACGTCAGCGCCCTCGCGACCCTGTCCGAGGTCGGCGGCTCCCTGGTGGACACCACCGCCAAGGCCAACTTCCGCGCCCTGGGCAAGCGGTTCGGCAAGCGGGTGCAGGACGTGGCGAAGGCCATCGCGAACGCCGACGCGGCCGCGCTGTCCCTGGCCCTGCGCGAGGGCACGGCCGCGGTGGAGGTCGACGGCGAGACCGTCGCCCTCGCCCCCGACGAGGTCATCATCACCGAGACCCCCCGCGAGGGCTGGTCGGTGGCCTCCGACGCGGGCGCCACGGTCGCCCTGGACCTGGAGATCACGGAAGAGCTGCGCCGGGCGGGTCTCGCCCGTGACGCGATCCGCCTCATCCAGGAGGCCCGCAAGAACAGCGGCCTGGACGTGGCCGACCGCATCGCCCTGCGCTGGACGTCCACGGAACCGGCGGTGATCGCGGCCCTGTCCGAGCACGCGGCCCTGATCGCCGACGAGGTCCTGGCCACGGACTTCGCCCAGGGCGAGGCGGACGGCTCCTACGGCGACCCGTTCACCGACGAGGGCCTGTCCCTCACCTTCCGCCTGCGCAAGGCGTAACCGCACGGCGCCCGAGGGCCCGGTCTCCCCACGGAGCCCGGGCCCTCGGCACACCGGCCTCGCGACACCGGCCTCGGGACACCGGCCCCCGGGGCACCGCTCCCGTCGGCACAACCGGCCTCGCGACACCGGCCTCGGGACACCGGCCCCCGGGGCACGGCACGGCACCCGTCGGCACAGGGATCAACACGCGTAACAGGGCGGGGCCCCGGATCAGATCCGGGGCCCCGCCCTGTTGAACGCTGCCGACGCCTAAGGCGTGCTACGCCGCCGTCAGTTGTCGTCCTCGTCGATGAGGAAGCCGCGCATCGGCGAGGGGGCCTGCCCCATCGGCGACGGGCCCTGCGGGCGGACCGGCGCCATCGGCTGGGTCATCGCCGGGGACATCTGCTGCTGGCCGCCGTAGGACGGAGCAGCGGGGCTCGGCGCACCGCCCATCCCCTGGTTGCCGCCGCCGTACGACGGGGCACTCGCGCCGGCCGGGGCCATGGAGGGCGCCGGGGACGGCGGCAGGGAGGCGGTGGCCGGAGTACGCGGCGGGGCCAGGGAGTCGTCGGCCTGGGTCTCCAGCTGGCGCAGCTGCGACTCGAGGTACGACTTCAGGCGGGTGCGGTACTCGCGCTCGAAGCCGCGCAGGTCCTCGACCTTGCGCTCCAGCGTGGCGCGGGCGGACTCCAGGGAGCCCATCGCGACGCGGTGCTTCTCCTGCGCGTCCCGCTCCAGCGCGTCGGCCTTGGCGCGGGCGTCCCGCTCCAGACCCTCGGCGCGGCTGCGGGCCTCGCCGACGATCTTGTTGGCCTCGCTGCGGGCCTCGGCGATCGCCTGGTCGGCGGTCTGCTGGGCCAGCGAGAGGACACGGGCGGCGCTGTCGCCGCCGGGGCCCTGTCCGTGGCCGCCCATCGGGCCGCCCATGGGACCGCCCATCTGCTGCATGGGGGGCTGACCACCCATCGGGCCCTGGCCCATGCCCGGACCCTGGCCCATGGGGCCGGGACCCTGACCCATCGGGCCGGGACCCTGCGGACCGCCCTGACCGCCGGGACCGGCGGGCAGCTGCGGTGCACCGCTCGGCAGCTGGGGCGGGCCACCCATGGGGCCACCCATCTGCTGCTGCGGCGGGCCCGATATCCCGGCGGGCACCGGAGCGCCGGGTCCTCGCATGCCCTGCTGGGGCATACCGCCCTGCTGAGGCATGCCCTGCTGAGGCATACCGCCCTGCTGGGGCATACCCTGCTGCTGATCCTGCGGACCGCCGGGACCCTCCGGGGGCTTGCGCATGTTCTGCTGGTTCTGGGCAGCGGCACGCGTGGCCGCGGCCAGTTTGGCGCGCAGGTCCTCGTTCTCGCGGAGCAGACGGGTCAGTTCGGCTTCGACCTCGTCGAGGAAGGCATCGACCTCGTCCTCGTCATAGCCTTCTCGGAGGCGGACGGTCGTGAACTGCTTGTTCCGCACGTCCTCGGGGGTCAACGGCATCTCTTCACCTCAACGTAGTCGTCGGCATTCGGCAAGACGGTAGGTCACATCGCTCACAGCCGGCTCACGATCGAGATCAGGATGTAGACGATGATCATCAGTACGAAGAAGGACAGGTCGAGCGCCACGCCCCCGAGACGCAACGGCGGGATCACCCGCCGCAGAAGCTTGAGCGGTGGATCAGTGACAGTGTAGGTGGCCTCCAGAACGACCACCATCGCCTTGCCGGGTTGCCACGAGCGGGCGAACTGGAAGACGTAGTCCATGACCAACCGGAAGATGAGCACGATGAGGAAACACATCAGCGCGATGTAGACGACATCCAGGACCACGCCCATGTTCGGTGCTTCCCTCTCCCCTGTTTCCGTGCTGCTCGGTACTGCTCGTGTACTGCTGTTTCCGGTTGTGCGTCTCAGCTCTGGTTGAAGAACCCGCCCTCTGCGATGCGGGCCTTGTCCTCCGCCGTGACATCGACGTTAGCAGGCGACAACAGGAACACCTTCTGCGTCACCCGCTCGATGCTGCCGTGAAGACCAAACACCAATCCGGCCGCAAAGTCGACAAGTCGCTTCGCGTCCGTGTCGTCCATCTCGGTGAGGTTCATGATCACCGGGGTGCCCTCACGGAAGTGTTCCCCGATGGTACGGGCCTCGTTGTAGGTCCGCGGGTGCAGCGTGGTGATCCGGTAAGGCTCTCGTTCCGACACGACCTTGGGCATGATCACCGGTGCGTTCTTCTCCAGGCTTGCGCGTTCTTGTGTGATGGACGCCACGGGCGCGATACGCGCCGGGCGGCCGGATTCCGCGGACAGCGAAGCGGACCGAGCGACCGGTTCACGGGGCGCGGGCGGCTGCACGACGCGGACTTCTTCGTCCCTCTGGGACTGGTGTGCGCCGTGTGACGGGAGGGACGGCTCGTGCCGCCGGTGCTCCCGTTCGGGCTCGGGGTCGAGTTCGGGCTCGAAATCGTCATCGGGGTCGAATCCCCGGCCGTCGTACCCATCGTCCTCCACGAGGCCGAGGTAGACCGCCATCTTGCGCATCGCGCCGGCCATGCTCTGAGTCCTCCGCTCTGTGGTGGATCGGCTGACGACCGCCAAGTGCCCGCGATCCACGAGGTCTTTACACCCGCCTTTCGGCGGTATTGACCATATTTTCTGCTGTGGTCCGACTTCCTGGCGACGTTACCCGAGCCCGGAGCGGACTCCGAGTACCGCGGTGCCGATGCGCACATGTGTCGCTCCGGCGGCCACCGCGTGTTCGAGGTCCGCACTCATCCCTGCCGAGACCATGTTCGCAGCCGGATGGCTTCGGCGCAGGTCGGTCGACAAATCCATCAACCGCTCGAACGCCGCCCGTTGACGCCCCGCGTACTCGCCGGTGAGCGGAGCGACGGTCATCAGCCCGTCGAGCCGCAGTCCGGGAGAGCCGGCGACCAGACCGGCCAACTCCTCGATTCCGCCGGGCGCCACGCCCCCGCGCTCCCCCCGCCCGCTCGCCCCGGCGTCGAGGGCGACCTGGATGAGGCACCCCACCTCGCGCCCGGCCCGCACGGCCTCCTTCGACAGGGCCGTCACCAACCGGGAACGGTCGACGGACTGCACCACATCCGCATAACCGACCACGGAACGCACTTTATTGGTCTGCAACTGACCCACGAAGTGCCAGATCAGGGGCAGGTCCGAGCAGGCGGCCGCCTTCGGCGCCGCGTCCTGGTCCCGGTTCTCGGCCACGTTCCGTACACCGAGTTCCGACAGAATCCTCACATCGGTCGCCGGATAGGTCTTGGTGACCACGATCAGGGTCACCTCCTCACGCCCGCGGCCCGCGGCCGCGCAGGCGTCGGCGATGCGCTGTTCCACCCTCGCCAGGTTCGCGGCGAGTTCGTCCTTACGGTCCGTCATGCCCCATCAGTCCAGCCAGACATATCCCGCGAGTCGCCCCGTGGCGCGCTCGCGGCGGTACGAGAAGTGATCCCCCGACTCCAGCGTGCACACCGGCGACTGCTCCCGGTCGCACACCCCGAGCCGGTCGAGCTGCGCGTGCACTCCGGCGGTCACGTCGACCGCCGGAGTGCCCCAGCTCGTCTCGGCGTACGCCGCCGGCTCGACGGCGGCCACGTCGGCGCGCATCGCCTCCGGCACCTCGTAGCACCGTCCGCAGACGGCCGGCCCGGTGCGGGCGACGATCCGGGACGGCTCGGCGCCCAGCTCGGCCATGGCCCGTACGGCGGCCGGGACGACCCCGGCGACCAGGCCGGGCCGGCCCGCGTGGACGGCGGCGGCGACGCCGGCGACCGGGTCGGCGAGCAGCACGGGCGTGCAGTCGGCGGTGAGGACGGCGAGGGCGAGTCCGCGGCGGGCGGTGACGATCGCGTCGACCTCCGGCACGGGCCGCTCGCCCCACGGTCCGTCGACCACCGCCACGTCCGCCCCGTGCACCTGGTTCATCCAGACCACCCGGGCCGGATCGAGGCCGAGCGACTTGGCGGCCAGCGCCCGGTTGGTCCTCACGGCCTCGGGGTCGTCGCCGACCGCTCCGCCGAGGTTGAGCTCCTCGTACGGAACGGCGCTCACCCCGCCCCACCGGTCGGTGAAGGCGAAGTGCGCGCCGTTCACGATGTCGCGCTGTGTGGTCACGTCTGAAGGATCACTTGAGGAAGTCCGGTACGTCCAGTTCCTCTGCCGCGCTGTCCGAGTAGGACCGCGACGGGGGAACGGGCGGGGCGACCGGGATGTCGGCGACCGGCTCGGGAACCGGCTCCGGCTCCTCCTTCGGCGTCACGCTGCCGAGCGAGCCGAACGACGGGCGGCTCTCGGGCTGCCGTACCGGAGTCGGCTCCTCGCGGCGGGCCGGGGCCGAGGACGAGCCGAGGACGGTGTCCCGGCGGGCAGGCGGCTGGCCCCCGTCGAAGCCGGCCGCGATCACGGTGACCCGGACCTCGTCGCCGAGGGCGTCGTCGATGACCGCGCCGAAGATGATGTTCGCCTCGGGGTGGGCGGCCTCGCTCACCAGCTGGGCGGCCTCGTTGATCTCGAACAGGCCGAGGTCGGAGCCGCCCGAGATGGACAGCAGCACGCCCCGGGCGCCGTCGATGGACGCCTCGAGCAGCGGGGAGGAGATCGCCATCTCGGCCGCGGCCACCGCACGGTCGTCGCCGCGGGCCGAGCCGATGCCCATGAGGGCCGATCCGGCCTCCGACATGACCGACTTGACGTCGGCGAAGTCGAGGTTGATCAGACCGGGCGTGGTGATCAGGTCGGTGATGCCCTGCACACCGGACAGCAGCACCTGGTCGGCGGACTTGAACGCGTCGAGCACGCTGACCTGGCGGTCCGAGATGGACAGCAGCCGGTCGTTGGGGATGACGATGAGGGTGTCGACCTCTTCGCGGAGTTCCGCGATGCCGTCCTCGGCCTGGTTGGCGCGGCGGCGGCCCTCGAAGGTGAAGGGGCGCGTGACCACGCCGATGGTGAGGGCGCCGAGGGAGCGGGCGATGTTGGCCACGACGGGCGCGCCGCCGGTGCCGGTGCCGCCGCCTTCACCGGCCGTCACGAAGACCATGTCGGCCCCCTTGAGGACCTCCTCGATCTCCTCGCGGTGGTCCTCGGCGGCCTTGCGGCCGACGGCCGGGTTGGCTCCGGCGCCGAGTCCGCGGGTGAGTTCGCGGCCGACGTCGAGTTTGACGTCGGCGTCGCTCATCAACAGCGCCTGCGCGTCGGTGTTGATGGCGATGAACTCGACGCCCTTGAGACCGACCTCGATCATCCGGTTGATGGCATTGACACCACCGCCGCCGACACCGATGACTTTGATGACTGCGAGGTAGTTCTGCGGTGCTGCCACGTCGAAGGCCTCTCGCCTCGAGTTACGTGTCGGCGGATCACCGGGACGCAGCTGCGCCTCGTGATCCGACGACTGATGCCGAATGGGACGGTCCGTTTCGCCGACCCGAACCCTAACGTTGAAGTTTAGGGTTACCAGTGTGACTGTTCGCTGGAGTCTTCCGAACAGGACACTAAGTCGACAAGTGGCGCGCGTTCAACGAACACGCCGAACCTCCCGTTTTTCTTTTCACCCTATGTGATCAGGCATAGCGCTGCCCAACCAGGGTGCTGGCCTGCGCGGATGTGCGTCAACTCCCCGATGACGCGGGGGCGGTGGGAACGCTGACGTCGAAGTGCCGTGCGCCGGGCGCCGCTTTCATGAGGGCGACCAGCGTGCGGGCCTTCGCGGCGCCCCGCTCGCCGCTCCCCCAGGCGACGGTGCGGCCGTCGCCCAACTCCAGCGAGATGTCGTCGTAGGAACGCACCTTGACCGTGCGGGTGCCGCGCGCGACGGCGGCCGGGAGGGCGTCCGCGACCCGGACCGCCTCCCGCACCAGCCGCTTCCCGTCGAAGCGCCGCAGGCTCGCGGCCGCCGAGCCGGGGCGGGACAGGTGCAATTCGAGCGCGGGAACGCCTTTCGGGGCCCGGGAGACGGTGGCGAAACGGACGCCTTCCTGGTCCACTTCGACGAATTTTCCACCTTTTCGGACCATCAGCACCGGGGTGCGCTCGATGACTTTCAGCCCGATTTCGTGCGGCCAGGAGCGGACCACCTCGACGGTGTCGACGCGCGGCAGTTCCCGGCGCAGCCGCGCCTCGACGTCCGCGGTGTCCACGGAGATCAGCGGCGCCCCTTCCGGGACGTCGGCGGCCGCGCGCACCTGAGCGGGCGTCAGCACCGCCGTCCCGGAGACGGACACCTGCCGCACGCGCAGCCAGGGCGAGCCGTACAGCAGCCAGAGCGTGGCGGCGCCGAGGACGACGGCCACGGCGGCGATGACGACGACCGTACGGGGCCGGCCGGGCCCGAACCGCCGGACCAGGAGCGCAGCGGACGACTCCTGCTGGCGTTCACCGCGTTCGGCGGTGGTCGATCCGGCCACGCACACTCCCTTTCCCTGGCTCGGCCCTCCCCCCGGCCGCCTCCGGCCCGGGGGAGAACCACCGGGGCGCCTCAGCCCGCGCCCCTCCGGCTCGCTCGCCGGTGTGTCACCGGCGCGGGTGCGAGGCGATCGCCTCGTACACCATGCCGACGAGCAGGTCGTCGGCGTCCCGGCGGCCGAACTCGGCGGCGGCACGGGACATCTCGTACAGCCGGTGCGGGTCGGCGAGCACGGGCAGGACGTTCTCCCGCACCCAGTCGGGCGTCAGTTCCGCGTCGTCGACCAGGAGTCCGCCGCCGGCCTTGACCACCGGCTGGGCGTTCAGCCGCTGTTCGCCGTTGCCGATGGGCAGCGGGACGTAGGCGGCCGGGAGTCCGACGGCGGAGAGCTCGGCGACGGTCATCGCGCCCGCGCGGCAGAGCATCATGTCGGCCGCGGCGTACGCGAGGTCCATCCGGTCCAGATAACTTACCGGGATGTAGGGGGGCATTCCCGGCATCTGCTGTACCTGCGGCAGTTCGTTCTTCGGGCCCACCGCGTGCAGGATCTGGATGCCGGCCTGCTGGAGCCACGGGGCGACCTGCTGGACGACCTCGTTGAGGCGGCGGGCGCCCTGCGAGCCGCCGGAGACCAGCAGCGTGGGCAGGTTGGGGTCGAGGCCGAACAGCGCGCGGGCCTCGGGGCGGGCCGCGGCCCGGTCGAGGGTGGCGATGGAGTGGCGCAGCGGGATGCCGATGTAGCGCGCGTTGCGCAGCTTGCTGTCGGGAGTGGCGACGGCGACCTGGGCCGCGTAGCGCGAGCCGATCTTGTTGGCCAGGCCCGGGCGGGCGTTGGCCTCGTGGATCACGATCGGCACGCCGAGGCGCTTGGCCGCCAGGTAGCCCGGCAGCGCGACATAGCCGCCGAAGCCGACCACGACGTCCGCCTTGGTGCGCTCCAGGATCTGCTCGGTCGCCTTGATGGTGCCGCGCAGCCGGCCCGGGACGGTGATCAGCTCGGGCGTCGGCTTGCGGGGCAGCGGTACGGCGGGGATCAGCGCGAGCTCGTAGCCCCGCTGCGGAACGAGCGTGGTCTCCAGGCCGCGCTCGGTGCCCAGGGCCGTGATCCCCACGGTCGGGTCCTGCCTGCGCAGGGCGTCCGCGAGGGCGAGCGCGGGCTCGATGTGGCCGGCGGTCCCCCCACCGGCGAGTACGACATGCACCGAAATTCACCGCTCTCCGGACGTGCGCGCCGCCGAGGCACGCCGTCGCATCGTGTTCCATCTCCGAGGCCCCCGTGCCGGCACGGCGCCTCCCGCCCGCTTTCTACCAAAGCGAGGTTGCCGCATCGAAAGCGCCGCCCGCGCAGCGGGCTCGTCACGCGCGAACGCGATCAGCAGCCCGATGGCGAACATGGTCGGCAGCAGGGCGGATCCCCCGTAGGAGAACAGCGGGAGGGGGACGCCGGCGATCGGCAGCAGGCCGAGCACCGCACCGATGTTGATCACCGCCTGCGCGATGATCCAGGTGGTCACGCCTCCCGCGGCATACCTGACGAAGGGGTCCTCCGTGCGTCCGGCCACGCGGATACCCGCATAGCCTAGAGCCGCGAAGAGGGCGAGCACCGACAGCGTCCCCGCGAGGCCCAGTTCCTCACCGGTGACGGCGAAGATGAAGTCCGTGTGCGCTTCCGGGAGTTGGCCCCATTTTTCCACACTCGCGCCGAGCCCCGACCCGAAGATTCCACCGGAGGCGAGGGCGTAGATGCCGTGCACGGCCTGCCAGCAGTCGACCGGTCCGGACTGCGGCTCGGTGGCGCCGATGCAGGACAGGCGGGCCATGCGGTTGGGGCTGGTCCTGATCAGGACCAGCCCGATCGCGGTCGCGACCGACAGCACCCCGACGAACAGCCGGGTCGGCGCACCGGCCAGCCACAGCAGGCCGAACAGGATCGCCGTCAGGATGATCGCCGTGCCCATGTCGCCGCCGAGCATGATCAGCCCCAGCAGCAGGAAGGCGACCGGCACGAGCGGCACCAGCATGTGCTTCCACTGCGTCAGCAGCTTCCTGTCCTGTTTGCGGGCGAGCAGGTCGGCGCCCCACAGCACCAGGGCGAGCTTGCCGAACTCGCTGGGCTGGAGCTGGAAGGGGCCGGCGACGGAGATCCAGTTCTGGTTGCCGTTGACCGACATCCCTATCCCCGGGACCTGCACCAGGGCCATCAGGAACACCGCTCCGGCGAGGATCGGGTAGGCCAGCGCCCGGTGCAGGGCGACCGGCATGCGGGAGGCGGCCAGCAGCAGCACTCCGCCGATGACGGCGGCGAGCAGCTGCTTGCGGAAGAAGTACGAGCCCGGCAGGGACATCTGCAACGCGGTGACCTGGGACGCCGAGTAGACCATCACCAGCCCCAGCACCGTGATCAGCATGCTGCCGCCGAGGATCAGGTAGTAGGCGGTCAGCGGCCGGTCCCAGGCGCGCCGGGCCCTGGCGTACAGGCGGCGCACGGGGTTGTCGCGGGGCGGCCGGGAGGCGGCGGGGCGCCGGACGGCCCGCTGGACGGGCGGGCGTCCGCCGGTGCGGCTACCGGGCACGGCGGGCTCCCGGACGGCCGTCGGCGGACCGTGGCGCACGGGTCCCCGCGACGCCCTCCTCCGGCACGCCGGCGGCCGGCCGCCGCCCCGCACCGCCGGCGGGCGACCGCCGGTCCCACCCGGGCCACATCCGAGTCACGCGTCCCTCCAAGGGTCCCGAGGCACCCGCCGTGGCCGAGGCCGGTCGTCAGGTGCCCGCGCCGAGTTCGCGAACCGCCTCCGCGAACGCGTCACCGCGCTTGTTGTAGTTGGCGAACATGTCCATGGAGGCGCAGGCGGGGGCCAGCAGGACCGTGTCGCCCCGGACGGCGAGCCGACCGGCCTCCTGGACAGCCTGGAGCATCGCCCCAGTGTCGGTCCGGTCGAGGTCGACGACGGGTACTTCGGGGGCGTGTCGCGCCAGGGCGTCCCGGATCAGGGCGCGGTCCGCGCCGATGAGCACCACGCCGCGAAGTCGCTTTGCCGACTTGGCGACGAGCTCGTCGAAGGTGGCGCCCTTGGCGAGTCCGCCCGCGATCCAGACGATGGACTCGTACGCCGCCAACGAGGCTTCCGCGGCGTGGGTGTTGGTGGCCTTGGAGTCGTCGACGTAGGCGACCCCGTCCACGTCGGCCACGTGCGCGATGCGGTGGGCGTCCGGCGTGAAGGCCCGCAGGCCGTCCCGTACGGCCCTGGCGGGGACGCCGAAGGCGCGCGCCAGGGCCGCCGCGGCAAGGGCGTTGGCGATGTTGTGCGGGGCCGCCGGGCGGACGTCGGAGACCTCGGCGAGCTCCTGGGCGTTCTTGTGCCGGTTCTCGACGAAGGCGCGGTCGACCAGGATGCCCTCCACGACGCCGAGTTGGGACGGCCCGGGGGTGCCCAGCGTGAAGCCGACCGCCCGGCAGCCCTCCTCGACGTCCGCCGCGCGCACCAGGTCCTCGGTGGCCTTGTCGGCGGCGTTGTAGACGCAGGCGACCCGGTTGCCCTCGTAGACGCGGCCCTTGTCGGCGGCGTACGCCTCCATGGAGCCGTGCCAGTCGAGGTGGTCGGGGGCGAGGTTGAGCACGGCGGCGGAGTGGGCGCGCAGCGAGGGCGCCCAGTGCAGCTGGTAGCTCGACAGCTCCACGGCCAGGACGTCGTACGGCTCGTCGCCGAGCACCGCGTCCAGCAGCGAGACGCCGATGTTGCCGACGGCCGCGGTGCGCAGCCCGGCCGCCTTCAGGATCGACGCCAGCATCTGGACCGTCGTGGTCTTGCCGTTGGTGCCGGTGACCGCGAGCCAGGGGGCGGCGTCCGGCCCGCGCAGCCGCCAGGCCAGCTCGACGTCGCCCCAGATCTCGACGCCGGCCGCGCGGGCCGCGGCGAACAGCGGCTTGTCCGGCTTCCAGCCGGGCGCGGTGACGACGAGCTGCGTGCCGTCGGGCAGGGTCGCGCCGTCACCGAGGCGGACGGTGACGCCGAGCGCCTCCAGCTCCGCGGCCTGCTCACGCGCGCGTGCGTCGTCGCCGTCGTTGACGACGGTGACCTTCGCGCCGAGCCCGTGCAGCACCTTGGCCGCCGGGATGCCGGAGACGCCGAGTCCGGCGACGGTGACGTGCTTGCCCTGCCATTCGGTCACTTGTCCGCTGCCCATCCCGCGTAGAAGAGGCCCAGTCCGACGATGACGCAGATGCCCTGGATGATCCAGAAACGGACCACCACGAGGACTTCGGACCAGCCCTTGAGTTCGAAGTGGTGCTGGAGCGGGGCCATCCGGAAGACGCGCTTGCCGGTGAGCCGGAAGGAGCCGACCTGGATGACCACCGACATGGTGATGAGGACGAACAGGCCGCCCATGATGGCCACCAGCAGCTCCGTGCGGGAGAGGATGGCCAGGCCGGTGAGGACGCCGCCGAGGGCGAGCGAGCCGGTGTCGCCCATGAAGATCTTGGCGGGCGAGGTGTTCCACCACAGGAAGCCCAGGCAGGCGCCCATCAGCGCGGAGGCGACGACGGCCAGGTCCAGCGGGTCGCGCACCTCGTAGCAGGCGCCCGGGTTGGTGAGCGTGGTGGCGTTGGCGCAGGACTCCTGGAACTGCCAGACGCCGATGAACGTGTAGGCGCCGAAGACGAGGACGGAGGCGCCGGTGGCCAGGCCGTCCAGGCCGTCGGTCAGGTTCACGCCGTTGGACATCGCCAGGATCATGAACAGCGCCCAGACGACGAACAGCACCGGGCCGATCGACCAGCCGAAGTCGGTGATGAACGACAGCTTGGTGGACGCCGGGGTGTTGCCGCGCGAGTCGGCGAACATCAGCGACAGCACCGCGAAGGCGATGCCGACGATCAGCTGGCCGGCCATCTTCGCCTTGGCCCGCAGACCCAGCGAACGCCGCTTGACGATCTTGATGTAGTCGTCGAGGAAGCCGACCAGACCCATGCCGAACATCAGCCCGAGGACGAGCAGTCCGGAGTAGGTCGGGGGGTAGCCGGTGATGACCTTGCTCAGGAAGTACGCGGCGATGGTCGCCAGGATGAAGGCGATGCCGCCCATCGTCGGCGTACCGCGCTTGCTGGCGTGCTCGCGCGGGCCGTCGTCGCGGATGTACTGGCCGTACCCCTTGCGGGCCAGCAGCTTGATCAGCAGCGGGGTGCCGATCAGGGTCAGGAAGAGGCCGATGACGCCCGCGAACAGGATCTGCTTCATCATCGGGCGGCGACCTCACCCTCGGTACCGGTCGCGAGCAGCGCCTGGGCGACGCTCTCCAGACCGACCGAACGGGACGCCTTCACGAGTACGACGTCCCCCGGGCGCAACTCGCTGCGCAACAGGTCGACCGCCGCCTGTGCGTCGGACACGTGCACCGACTCCTCACCCCACGAACCCTCGTTATATGCGCCCAGTTGCAGCCAGGACGCTTCCCTGCCCCCGACCGCGACGAGCTTGCTGACGTTGAGCCGGACGGCGAGCCGCCCGACCGCGTCGTGCTCGGCGAGCGCCTCGTCCCCGAGCTCGGCCATCTTGCCGAGCACCGCCCAGGTCCGCCGCCCCCGGCCCATGGCGGCCAGCGCGCGCAGCGCGGCCCGCATGGACTCCGGGTTGGCGTTGTAGGCGTCGTTGACGACGGTCACGCCGTCCGGGCGCTCGGTGACCTCCATCCGCCAGCGGGAGAGGGAGTCCGCCTCGGAGAGCGCGGTGGCGATCTCTTGCGCGGACATGCCCAGCTCATGGGCGACGGCGGCCGCGGCGAGCGCGTTCGACACGTGGTGCTCACCGTACAGGCGCATGGTCACATCGCTTGCACCGGAGGGTGTGCGAAGCCTGAAGGCGGGCTGTCCGCTGTCCGTGAGTCGCACGTTCTCGGCACGCACGTCCGCTTCGTCGGATTCTCCGAAAAAGAGCACCTTCGCCGTGGTTCGGGATGCCATGGCGCGCACGAGGGGGTCGTCGGCGTTGAGGATCGCGGTGCCGCCCTCGTCCGCCGGGGGCAGGCTCTCGACGAGTTCGCCCTTGGCCTGGGCGATCTGCTCGCGGCCGCCGAACTCGCCGATGTGGGCGGTGCCGACGTTGAGCACCAGGCCGACCCTGGGGGGCGTCAGGCCGGTCAGGTACCGGATGTGGCCGATGCCGCGGGCGCCCATCTCGAGCACCAGGAACTTCGTCTCCTCGGTGGCGCTGAGGGCGGTGAGCGGCAGCCCGATCTCGTTGTTGAGCGAGCCCGGGGTGAAGACCGTCGGCGCCTTGCGGCGCAGCACCTGGGCGATCAGGTCCTTGGTGCTGGTCTTGCCGGCGGAGCCGGTGAGGGCCACGAGGGTCGCGCCGAGGCGTCGTACGACGTGCCGCGCGAGGGCGCCGAGGGCCGCCTGGACGTCGTCGACGACGATCGCGGGCACGCCGACGGGGCGCGAGCCCAGCACGGCCACCGCGCCCGCCTCGACGACCTGCCGGGCGAAGTCGTGGCCGTCCGCGCGCTCGCCGACGAAGGCGACGAACAGGCTCCCGGGCCGCACCTCCCTGGAGTCCCGGACGACCGAGGCGGTCACCAGGACGGACGGGTCCGGTATGTCGTGTGTCTGCCCGCCGACGACTTCTGCGATCTCGGCGAGGGAGAGGGCGATCACAAGTTCATCCCTGGGTCTTCTGGATAGCTTCGCGAAGCACCTGGCGGTCGTCGAAGGGACGGACCACCCCGGCGATGTCCTGGCCCTGCTCGTGGCCCTTCCCGGCGACCAGCACCGTGTCGCCCGGCCGGGCGCGGGCGACGGCGGCGGCGATCGCGGCGGCCCGGTCCTCGAAGACCTGGACCTCGCCGCGTTCGTGCGCCGGCACGGACGCCGCGCCCTCGAGCATGGTCGCGAGGATCGCCAGGGGGTCCTCGGAGCGGGGGTTGTCGGAGGTCAGTACGGCGGTGTCGGCGAGCCGGGCCGCCGCGGCGCCCATCGGGGCCCGTTTCGTCCGGTCCCGGTCGCCGCCGCAGCCGAGCACGACGTGCAGCCGGCCCTCGGTGACCTTGCGCAGCGCGCGCAGCACCGATTCGACGGCGTCCGTCTTGTGGGCGTAGTCGACCACCGCGAGGTAGGGCTGCCCGGCGTCCACCCGCTCCAGGCGGCCCGGCACGCCGGGCACGGCGGCGATGCCGTCGGCGGCGGCCTGCGGGTCGAGGCCCGCCGCGGCGAGGGCGACGATCGCGGCGAGGGTGTTGGCCACGTTGAAGGGGCCCGGCAACGGCGACCTGGCACCGATGCGCTCGCCCTGGGGGCCGACCACGGTGAACGTCGAGTCCAGCTGCCCGATCTCGACGTCCTCGGCGCGCCAGTCGGCGTCGGGGTGGCCCTCGGCGGAGTAGGTGACGACCGGGACGCCGGCCTCCTTCGCCAGCCGGCGGCCGTACTCGTCGTCGGTGTTGACGACGCCGAGGCGGCTGCGTTCGGGGGTGAACAGCCGTGCCTTGGCCCGGAAGTAGTCCTCCATGTCGGAGTGGAACTCCATGTGCTCCGGGCTGAGGTTGGTGAACACGCCGATGTCGAAGACGCAGCCGTCGACCCGGCCGAGGACCAGCGCGTGGCTGGAGACCTCCATGGCGACGGCTTCCACGCCGCGTTCCCGCATGACCGCGAACAGCGCCTGCAGGTCGGTCGCTTCGGGCGTGGTGCGCTCGGACTTGATGCGCTCGTCGCCGACGCGCATCTCGACCGTGCCGATCAGGCCGGTCTTCCGCGCGGTCCGCAGGCCGCCTTCGACGAGGTAGGCGGTGGTGGTCTTGCCGGAGGTGCCGGTGATGCCGATCTGGAGCAGGTCGCGGCCCGGGTGGCCGTAGATGGTGGCCGCCAGTTCGCCCATCCGCCCCCGCGGGTCGTCGACGACCAGGACCGGCAGGCCGGTCGCGGCGGAGCGCTCGGCGCCGGCCGGGTCGGTGAGCACGGCGACGGCTCCGAGGCCGGCCGCCTGGGTCACGAAGTCGGCGCCGTGCAGCCGGGCTCCGGGCAGCGCGGCGTAGAGGTCGCCCGGGCGCACGGCTCGTGAGTCGTGGGTGATGCCCGTGACCTCCGCGGTCGTCTCCGGCACGGCGGTACCCAGCTGACCGGCGAGTTCCGCGAGGGGTGTCGCGGTGACCCGCACCGGTCTGGGCGGACCCGGGTATGTCACGGATACGCCCTTCTGGGTGGTTTGGGACTGATCAGCGTGTGGCACGGCGGTGAGCGTACCGGGCGCACCCGGCTGCGGGCGAAGCGAGGGCGTGGGCGGCGTCTGGTTCCCGGGGTCGGGAGTGATCATGGTCACGGAGGGTCCTGGCTGGTCGGCGCTGATCAGGGTGTGAAGCTGACGGGCAGGTTGGCGGGCTTGGTCCCGGTGGGCGGCACCTGGAGGGTCTTCAGCGCGAACTCCATCACCTGCTTGTAGATGGGTCCGCAGATCTGGCCGCCGAAGTAGCTTCCCTCGGTGGCGTTCTGGATGGCGCAGTAGACGGTGACGCGGGGCTTGTCGGCGGGGGCGAATCCGGCGAACGAGGAGGTGTAACCGCGGTACTTGCCGGTGGCCGGATCCACCCGGTTCGCGGTGCCCGTCTTGCCCGCGACGCGGTAGCCGGGGATGCGTGCCTTGGTGCCGGTGCCCTCCTGGTCGTCCACCACCGACTCCAGCATCTCGGCGAGGGTCTTGGCCGTCTTCGCGCTGATGACCCGTGTCTTCGCGGGTTTCGGCGTGGCCTCGAAGCGTCCGTCGGCTCCCTTCGTGCCGCGCACGAGGGTGGGTTCCACGCGTACGCCGCCGTTGGCGATGGTCGAGTAGACGGACGCCGCCTGCATCGCGTTGATCGACACGCCCTGGCCGAAAGGAATCGTGTACTGCTGCGAGGTGGACCACTGGTCCGGCGGCGCGAGGATGCCCTTCGTCTCGCCGGGGAAGTCCAGCCCGGTGTAGCTGCCGAGGCCGAACTTGCGCAGGTACGCGTAGAGGACCTTGTTGGCCTGCCGCTGGGTGCTGCCGAGCTGGCCGGTGGCCAGGATGGTGCCGATGTTGCTGGACTTGGCGAGCACGCCGTTGAGCGTCAGGTTCCACGTCGCGTGGTCGATGTCGTCCTTGAAGAGGCGGTCGCCGCGGTGCAGCCGGTTGGGCACCACGACGTGCGTCAGCGGGGTGGCCACGTTCTCCTCCAGCACGGCGGCCATCGACATCACCTTGGCGGTGGATCCGGGTTCGTAGGCGTCCTGCAGGGCCGCGTTGCCCATGGCGGAGGAGTCGGCCTTCGTCAGGTCGTTGGGGTCGAACCCCGGCGAGTCGGCCATGGCGAGGATCTCGCCGGTGCGGGTGTCCTGGACGATGACGTAGCCGCGGTCGGCCTTGGACTTCTTCACCTGCTCGGTGATGGCGTGCTGCGCGGCCCACTGGATGTCGCGGTCGATGGTGAGCTCGACGTCGGCCCCGGGCACGGCGGGCGTCTCGGTGGAGCCCGCGGTGGGCACCTGACGGCCGCCGGACTGGGCGTAGCGGATCTTGCCGTCCTTGCCGGTGAGCTGCTTGTCGAGCTGCTGCTCGATGCCGCCGCCGCCCTTGCCCGCGGCGTTGACCCAGCCCAGGATCCCGGCGGCGAGGTCGCCGTTGGGGTACACCCGCTTGCTGCTGGGGTCGGAGAAGACGCCGGCGAGGACGTTGACGGTGGAGGCGTCCGTCTCCGACTTCGCGGCGAGCGCCGACTTCAGGTCCTTGATCTGGGTCCACACCTGCGGGGTCTGCCGGCTCGCCAGCAGGACGTACTGCAGCTTCTTGTTCTTCGGGCGCAGCTTCCTGACGAGCGTCCGCTGGTCCTGGCCGAGGATCGGCGCGAGGAGCGCGGCCGCCTGCTCGGGGCCGTCGCCGACCTTCAACTGCTTGCGGGTGAACATCGTGGGGTCGGCGGTGATGTCGTACGCGTCCACGCTGGTGGCGAGGGCCACCCCGTTGCGGTCGGTGATGCCGCCGCGGGCGGCGGCCAGGACGTGGCCCACGTAACGGTTCTGCTCGGCCTTGGCCGCGTACGTGCTCGCGTCGACGGCCTGCACCTGCAACAGCCGGACGGTGAACGCAGTCAGCACCAGGGCCAGGGCGACGCCGACCATGCGCAGGCGGGGGCGGGGATTGCCCAGCTTCAGCGGACGCGGGGCGGTGGCGCGGCCCGGCGCCGGGCGGCGGGCGGGGCGGGCGCCGGGGCCCGGACGGCGCTGGCCGACGACGGGCCGGGGGGAGCGCTCGGGCCGGGCGGGGCCGGGGACCCGGCGGCGCGGCGGTTGCCTGTCGGACACTTCCGTCACCTGCCGGGGCTAGTGGTCGGGGCGGGGGCGGCCGCCGGGACGGAGGTCGCGGCGAGGGCCTCGGGCGGGAGCACGACGCCGGGCGCGCGGGCCGCGGACTGCCGGGCGGCGGCGGAGGGGACGCCCTTCACGGTGCCGTCGGGGCCGAGGAAGACGGGGTCGCCGCCGGGGACCATGCCGAGCTCGCGGGCACGGCGCTGGAGGGCGTCGGGGGCGGAGTAGGAGTCGATGTCCCGCTGGAGCGCCTGCTGCTCGTCGGTGAGGTTCTTGGTGTCCCTCTGCAGGTCGTCGAGTTTGAACGAGCCCTCGCTGATCGCGGAGTTCAGCATCAGCAGCCCGAGCAGGCCGCCGCTGAGGAGGACGACCACGAGCAGGACGAAGGGGGTGCGGGCGGCGTGCCCCTGCGCGGTCGCGCCCGGGATGAGCCGCGCGAGCCGGGCCGCCCGGCCGCGCAGCTCGGGCTTCTTCGCCGTTCTGCCGGGCTCGGGCCTCTTGGCCCCCGGCTCGTCCGGTTCGCGTTTCCCCGGTTCGCGCTTGTTCGCCTCGGGTTTCCGGCGTTCCGGGGTCTTGCGTTCCGGTTTCCTTGCTTCGGGTTTCCTGGGTTCGGGTTTCGTGCTCACGCGCCCTCCAGTGAGTCCGGTTCCCCGCCGTACTCACTCCTCAGGTGTCCCGTGCCCCGGCTCATTCGGCGGCCTCCCGGACCCGCACGGCCCCGCGCAGTCGTGCCGGGGCCGCCCTGCGGTTCTCGGCGACCTCCTCCTCGGTGGGGAGTTCGGCGCCGCGCGTGAGCAGTTCGAGACGGGGCTGGTAGCGCTCCGGGACGACGGGCAGCCCGGGCGGCGCGGTGGAGGCGGCTCCGGCCGCGAACACCTGCTTGACGAGTCGGTCCTCGAGCGAGTGGTACGACAGCACGGCGATCCGTCCGCCGACGTCCAGCGCCTTCACGGCGGCCGGGATCGCCCGCTCCAGGACGGACAGTTCGCCGTTGACCTCGATGCGCAGGGCCTGGAAGGTGCGCTTGGCCGGGTTGCCGCCGGTGCGCTTGGCGGCCTGCGGCAGCGCGTCCCGGATCACCTCCACCAGCCGCGCGCTGGTGGTGAACGGCTCCTTCTCCCGCTCGCGCACCACGGCGGACACGATCCGCTTGGCCTGCTTCTCCTCGCCGTAGGCCCGCAGGATCCGGACGAGTTCGCCCGGCGGGTAGGTGTTCAGGACCTCGGCGGCGCTGATGCCGGTCGTCTGGTCCATGCGCATGTCGAGCGGGGCGTCCTGGGCGTAGGCGAAGCCGCGGTCGGCCTCGTCCAGCTGCATGGAGGAGACGCCGAGGTCGAACAGGACGCCCTGCACCCGCGGGATGCCGAGCCGGCGCAGCACCTCGGGCAGTTCGTCGTACACGGCGTGCACGAGGGTGGCCCGTTCGCCGAACGGGGCCAGCCGCTCGCCGGACAGCCGCAGCGCCTCCTTGTCGCGGTCGAGACCGACGAGCCGAACCTCCGGGAACCGGGTCAGCAGCGCCTCGCTGTGGCCGCCGAGGCCCAGCGTGCAGTCGACGACCACCGCTCCCGGCCGCTGCAGGGCGGGGGCCAACAGGTCCAGGCACCGCTGGAGCATCACCGGGACGTGTCGACTTTGGCTGCTCAAGGGGCCCTCTCAGGTCCGGCGGGGCCGCACGCACCGCCGGGTCCACGCCCTCCCCGGCTGACGCCGGGGACCCCCGCGGGAAGGGGAGGCCCGCCGGCGCCGGAAGCGTCAGCCGACCGGAGAGCGGGAGGAGGCCGAGCCGTACGTACGCGCCGCGCACGTGGGGAGATCTCCGGGTGGTCGCCGGGGTCTCCGGGGTTTCAGTCCAGCAGGGAGAGCCTCGCCTCCCGCTTTCGCGCCACTTTAGTCCACCTGGTCCCACGGTCAATCAACCGGCCTGCGCGTCGCGGTCCGGCGGGCACGCGAAGCGGCGAATCAGCGAAAAGCACCCGCACGGCCGCCCTCCCGTCACCCCTGTGGGCTACCTCACAAGAGGACGTGATGACGCTCTTTTCCCACTCTCACACCGCGACCGGACAGCGGGTGACCAGTACCGTCATGGGTATGACGACTTCTGCATCGGTTCCCGCAAACCCCCAGAGCGCCATAACGGGCGACACCGTCACCAACCGCCTCGTCGAGGCCAACGAGCGGTACGCCGCCGCCTTCACCGACCCCGGGATGGACGCCCGCCCGGTCCTCCAGGTCGCGGTCGTGGCCTGCATGGACGCCCGCCTCGACCTGCACGCCGCGCTCGGCCTGGAGCTGGGCGACTGCCACACCATCCGCAACGCCGGCGGCGTCGTCACCGACGACGTGATCCGCTCCCTCACCATCAGCCAGCGCGCGCTCGGCACGCGCAGCGTGGTCCTCATCCACCACACCGGCTGCGGCCTGGAGTCCCTCACCGAGGAGTTCCGGCACGAGCTGGAGATGGAGGTCGGCCAGCGTCCGGCCTGGGCCGTCGAGGCCTTCCGGGACGTCGACCAGGACGTGCGGCAGTCGATGCAGCGCGTGCGCACCTCGCCGTTCCTGCTGCACACCGGCGACGTGCGCGGCTTCGTCTTCGACGTGAAGACGGGCCTGCTGCGCGAGATCGACCCGTCCTGAGCACCGTTCCCACCCCTCGTCACCGTCCGCCACCGCCGTCGTCGTTCCGTTGCCGATTCCACCCACGGGCTGCCCAAAAGGTCGTAAGACCCGACATATCGAAAGCACTTGTCCACAGGCGAGTGACACGAATCGGTAACGGCAGCAAGAATGCGTGGTGGGGTGTCACACGGAACCATTCACGTGTGGTGTCCGTGTTCCAGGGGTGGGCCGGTCCGCGTCGCGGCGCTTCGGCCCGGAGAAAGAACGGGCCGAGGAGGGCCGGGTGACGACCTATGACGATCGAGCGAGCCTTGGTGATCTGACTTCCACTGTGGAGCGGGTCCGCAGTTCCGTGGAAGGAGTGATCGAGGGCAAGCCCGAGGTCGTACGGCTTTCGCTGACCGTGCTGCTCGCCGAGGGCCATCTGCTCATCGAGGACGTCCCCGGTGTGGGCAAGACGATGCTGGCCAAGGCGCTCGCGCGGTCCATCGACTGTTCGGTGCGGCGTATCCAGTTCACGCCCGACCTGCTGCCCTCGGACATCACCGGCGTGTCCATCTGGGACCAGCAGCGCCGCGACTTCGAGTTCAAGCCGGGCGCCATCTTCGCGCAGATCGTGATCGGCGACGAGATCAACCGCGCCTCGCCGAAGACGCAGTCGGCCCTGCTGGAGTCGATGGAGGAGCGCCAGGTCACCATCGACGGGCAGACCTACGAGCTGCCCAGCCCCTTCATGGTGGTGGCCACCCAGAACCCGGTCGAGATGGAGGGCACCTACCCGCTGCCCGAGGCGCAGCGCGACCGCTTCATGGCCCGGGTCTCGGTGGGCTACCCCAGCGTGGAGGCCGAGCTGCAGATGCTCGACGTGCACGGCGGGGTGTCCCCCCTGGAGGACCTGCAGCCGGTGGCGCACGCGCACGACATCGTGAAGCTGATCGAGGCCGTCCGCGGCGTGCACGTCGCCGAAACGGTCCGGCGGTACGCGGTGGACCTGGTCGCCGCCACCCGCACCCACCCCGACCTCAGACTCGGCGCCTCCCCGCGCGCGACGCTGCACCTGCTGCGCGCGGCCAAGGCGTCCGCCGCCCTCGGCGGGCGGGCGTACGCGCTGCCGGACGACGTGCAGGCGCTCGCCGTCGCCGTACTGGCCCACCGTCTGCTGCCCACCGCCCAGGCACAGCTCAACCGCCGCACCGCGGAGCAGGTCGTCCAGGAGATCCTGCAGCGCACGCCCGTGCCCGCGGCGCCCCAGCAGCAGAACGGCTTCGGCGGTCTCGGCCACGGCCCGGCCTACGGCCAGCAGCCGCCGCGGAGGCTGTGATGACCACCGGCCAGGCCGGGAACCAGGAGGCCGACCGCGGCGAGAAGGGCGGCGTCCGGGCCGCCCTGGCGGGCCTGACCACCCGCGGGCGCTCCTTCCTGGCGGCCGGTGTCGCGGCCGCCGTCTGCGCCTACGTGCTCGGGCAGAGCGACCTGCTGCGGGTCGGTCTGCTGCTCGCCACGCTGCCCCTGGTCTGCACGCTGGTCCTCTACCGCACCCGCTACCGGGTGGCCGGCAGCCGGCGCCTGTCCCCCGAGCGTGTGCCCGCAGGCAGCGAGGCCCGCGTCCACCTGCGCATGGACAACGTCTCGCGGCTGCCGACGGGCCTGCTGATGCTCCAGGACCGGGTGCCGTACGTGCTCGGCCCGCGGCCCCGCTTCGTGCTCGACCGGGTCGAACCGGGCGGCCGCCGCGAGGTCTCCTACCGCGTCCGCTCCGACCTGCGCGGCCGTTACCCGCTGGGCCCGCTGCAGCTGCGCCTGACCGACCCGTTCGGCATGTGCGAGCTGACCCGGTCGTTCTCGACGTACGACACCCTGACGGTGATCCCGCGGGTGGAGGCGCTGTCGCCGGTGCGGCTGAGCGGCGAGTCCAAGGGGTACGGCGACGGGCGGCAGCGCTCACTGGCCCTGGCGGGCGAGGACGACGTCATCCCGCGCGGCTACCGCCACGGCGACGACCTGCGCCGCGTCCACTGGCGCTCCACCGCCCGCTACGGGGAGCTGATGGTGCGCCGCGAGGAGCAGCCCCAGCGCGCCCGCTGCACGGTCCTCCTCGACACCCGGGGCCTGGCCTTCCGCGGCGCGGGCCCGGACTCGGCCTTCGAGTGGGCCGTCTCGGCCACGGCGTCCGTCCTGGTGCACATGCTGGAGCGGGGGTTCTCGGTGCGCCTGCTGACCGACACCGGCAACTCGGTGCCCGGGGAGGGCGCCGACGGGTTCGCCGGCGCGAGCCAGGAGACGGCCGACGCGGCCGGGATGATGATGGACACCCTCGCGGTGATCGACCACTCGGACGGCACGGGCCTGTCGCGGGCGTACGAGGTGCTGCGCGGCGGGAACGAGGGGCTGCTGGTGGCCTTCTTCGGCGACCTCGACGAGGAGCAGGCCACGGTGGCGGCCAAGATGCGCCGGCGCAGCGGAGGCGCTCTCGCGTTCGTGCTGGACAGCGGCTCGTGGGTGCGGGAGGCGACCGACGTGCCCGGGGCGTCGGACCGGAGCGGGGAGCGGCTGCGGATGCTGCGGGAGGCGGGCTGGACGGCGCTGGGCGTGCCGCGCGGCGCCTCGCTGGACGCGCTGTGGCGGCAGGCGGACCGTGAGCGCACGGGCCTGGCCGCGGCGGGCGGGACGAGCCCGCAGGGGGCGGGCGGGACAAGCACGGAGGGGGCGGGTTCATGAGCGGGCGGGCACGACTGGCGCTGTGCGCCTGGGCGGCCACGCTGATGGCGTCGTGCGCCCTGCTGCCCCTGGTCGACCCGGCCACCTGGATCCTTCAGGCGGCCGTCCTCCTGGCGGTGCAGACGGGCGTGGGCGCGGCGACCCGGCGGGTGCCGCTGGCCCGGCCGCTGACGATCGCGGCGCAGGCGCTGGTGACGCTGATGCTGCTGACCCTGGTCTTCGCACGCGCGCAGGCCGTGGCCGGCTTCGTCCCGGGTCCGGAGGCCTTCCGCCACTTCGCCGAACTGCTGCGGCAGGGCGCCGACGACATCGCGCGCTACGCCGTCCCGGCGCCGCTGACGTCCGCCGGCATACGGCTGATGCTGATCGGCGGGGTCCTGGTGATCGGCCTCGCGGTGGACACCGTCGCGGTGACGTTCCGCAGCGCCGCCCCGGCCGGACTGCCGCTGCTGGCGCTGTACTCGGTGGCCGCGGGTCTGTCCGACGGCGGCGCCGACTGGCTGTGGTTCCTCGTCGCCGCCGCGGGCTACCTGATGCTGCTGCTGGCCGAGGGCCGGGACCGGCTCTCGCAGTGGGGCCGCGTCTTCGCCACCGTGCCGCGCACGCCCGGCCGGGACAGCGGCGCGGTGGCGCCGGTCCGCACCGGACGGCGCATCGGCGCGGTCGCACTGGGCATCGCCCTCGCGGTGCCGCTGGCCCTGCCCGCGATGAACGGCGGTCTGCTGGACGGCGCCGGCACGGGTGTGGGCGCCGGCAGCGGGAGCGGCGGGACGATCTCCGCGGTGAACCCGCTGGTGTCGCTGCGCGACAGCCTGAACGTGGACTCGGACCGACAGGTCCTGTCCCTGAAGACCGACAGCGACGACATCTCGAACCTGTACCTGCGGATCGTCTCCCTCGACGACTTCGACGGCAGCACGTGGAAGCCGGCCAAGCGGCACATCGAGGGTGTGCCGGACGAGTTCCCGACGCCGGCCGGCCTGGGCGCGGACGTCCGGCGCACGCAGATCCGGACCCGTATCACGGCGGCCGACTGGTACGCACAGGACTGGCTGCCGATGCCCTACCCGCCCAGCGGTGTGGAGATCGACGGCAGGTGGCGCTACGAACCGGTCGGCATGACCCTGGTCGGCGACCACGGCCAGACCACCCGGGGCAAGACCTACCTGGTCAAGAGCCTGAACGTGGAGCCGACGGCGCAGCAGCTGGCCGAGGCGCCCGAACCGGCCGCGGAGCTGAAGCGCGAGTACACCAGGCTGCCGGACTCCGTGCCCGCGGTGGTCGCCCGGACCGCCCGCGAGGTCACCGACGGTGCGACGAGCCACTACGAGCAGGCGGTCAGGCTCCAGGACTACTTCGCCGTGACCGGCGGTTTCGACTACGACACCCGGGTGCAGGTCGGCACCGGGCCGCAGGCGATAGCCCGCTTCCTGAAGGACAGGGAGGGCTTCTGCGTCCACTTCTCCTTCGCGATGGCGGCGATGGCCCGCAGCCTGGGCATACCGGCCCGGGTCGCGGTGGGCTTCGCGCCGGGGACGCCGCAGGCGGACGGCTCGGTGTCGGTGGGGCTGAAGGACGCCCACGCCTGGCCCGAGCTGTACTTCGAGGGCGTGGGCTGGACCCGCTTCGAGCCGACCCCGAACCGGGGCTCGACTCCCTCGTACACGCAGACGGACACGCCGGGCAACAGTCTCCCCGACGTGGCGCGGCCCTCGCAGTCGGCGGGCGCGTCCGTGTCGGCGGAGCCTTCGGCGAGCGCAGGCTGCGGGGCGGAGGACAAGAAGCTGGAGGCGTGCAGCAGCGCGCTGCCGGCGGGGCCGGCGCAGAAGGACGACGCCGGCCCGCCCTGGTACCAGATCGGCGGCTGGGCCCTGCTGGGCCTGCTGGCGGTCGCCGTGCCGCTGCTGCCCGTGGTCTGGCGGCTGCGACGGCGCTCGGTGCGGCTGGCGTCCGCCCAGCACGCCGCGTCGGGCGGCGTCGAGCCGGATGCCGGGTACGCGGCGGAGGCGGCCGCGGGCCATGTCCTGGCCGTCTGGCGGGAGCTCGTCGACACGGCCTGGGACTACGGCATCGTGCCGGACGACGCGCTGACCCCGCGCAAGGCGGCCGCGCGGATCGTACGGCTCGGACAGCTGGACCCGACGGCGGCGGAGTCGGTGCACCGGGTCGCGGGCGCCGTGGAGCAGGTCCTGTTCGCTCCCCGCCCGCAGGCCGTGCCGGGCCTTCCCGACGCCGTCCACCGCATGCGCGCGGCACTGCGCTCCCGGGCCGACCGCACCACGCGGGTACGGGCGGTGATCGCACCCCGCTCGGCCGTCCGCGCCCTGTGGGAACTCACCGACCGATGGACGGCCCTGAAGACCCGCACCGCCGAACGCTGGTCCACCTTGACCCACCGCCTCTCAGGCCAACACACCAACTGACCACCAACACCCCGGCCACCGCCCCGGCAGACCCCGACTCGCAGACGCCGGGGCAGCAGGCGTCCGACCGCCGACGCTGAACCGCTGGCGCCGGGCCACGAACACCCGAGCCGCAGGCGCCGCATCGCGGACGCCGACTCGCAGACGCCGGGGCAGCAGGCGCCCGACCGCCGACGCCGGACCGCCGGCGCCAGCCACGGACACCCGGGCCGCAGGCACCAGGCCACGGCCACCGAGCCGCAGGCGCCGCATCACGGGCGGCGGGCCGGCAGACGTCCGGGCCGCGGACGCAGATCGCGGGCAGCAGGCCGAAGCGCACCGGCCTGCGGGATCCGCATCGTGGGCGCCGGGTCGCGATCACGGGATCAGAGGCACCAGAACACCGGCACCGGATCGCAGGCACCGAGCCACAAGCTCGCGCCGGGCCGTAGGCGGCGTGATGTCGCGCCTGCGTGTGCGGGGCGGGTTCCGTCCCCGTGGCCGGCGGCGGGGCGGGGTATGCGTGAGGGGGTGACCACCGTGGTGGTCACCCCCTCTGCGGTGTCTGGGGATGTGTCGGCCGGAAGCGGCTAGTGGCCCTGCTCGTCGCGGCGCCGCTGCCAGCGCTCTTCTATGCGGTCCATCATGGAGCGCTTCGGCCGGCCCTGACGGCGCCCGTGCGGCGCGCCGGCGGGGTGTTCGCCCGGTTTGGGGGCCTTGCGCCAGCCGGTCACGGCGAGCACGGCACAGCCCAGCATGACGAGGAACCCCACCACACTGAGCCAGACCTGCTTCGCGACCATTCCGGCCATGAGGAGCGCGATACCTACGAGGAAGCCCGCGACCGCCTGGTAGACCCGCCGCCGGGTGTACGTACGCAGCCCGCTTCCCTCGAGCGCCGACGCGAACTTGGGATCTTCGGCGTACAGCGCTCGCTCCATCTG
This sequence comes from Streptomyces sp. NPDC020490, assembly GCF_044335305.1. Classification (NCBI taxonomy): domain Bacteria; kingdom Bacillati; phylum Actinomycetota; class Actinomycetes; order Kitasatosporales; family Streptomycetaceae; genus Streptomyces; species Streptomyces sp. NPDC020490. The sequence goes on from NZ_JBIRUY010000023.1 coordinate 65,280, forward strand.
CTCGAGCATGCGCTGCTCGTGCTCCGAGAGCGGCACGGAGTCCTCCTCATCGTGCAGTCGCCGGGGCGACCCGGGGGGTCCCTTCAGGATAGGCAGGGAATCGCCCCCGTGAAACCCGCCCCTCTGCGCCAATTGGCCAACCGGAACCCGCCATGGACGTCCCGGCTCGCTGAGTCTTCCATTCCCCAGCGGCCGACCCGTCATGCCGGGCGGTCTCCTCCGATCATACGGCGCCGACCGCCCGATCGGGTGGCCTGTGGCGTACTCCATCCGCACACAAGTCCCTGATCAGCGGCGCGGCACCACAGCCACTCAGGCCTCGCCTGCCCCCCGCGTCTCCCCCAGCACGTGCAGCTGCGTGGCCACGGAGTGGAAGGCGGGCAGTTCGGCCGCCGCCTCCTCCAGCTTCAGCAGGGCCTCCAGGGCGCCCGGCTCGGTGTCCACGAGCACCCCGGGCACGAGGTCGGCGAAGACCCGCACGCCGTGCACCGCGCCCACCCGCAGGCCCGCGCCCTCGACCAGCTCCGTGAGCTGCCCGGCGGTGAAGCGGCGCGGCATCGGGTCGCCCTGGCCCCAGCGGCCGGCCGGGTCCTCCAGGGCCTGCTTGGCCTCCTTGAAGTGGCCCGCGAGGGCGCGGGCGAGCACGGCGCCGCCGAGGCCGGCGGCGAGGAGGCTCAGGACGCCCTCGGAACGCAGGGCGGCGACCGCGTTGCGCAGGCCCTCGGCCGGGTCGTCGACGTACTCCAGGACGCCGTGGCACAGCACCACGTCGTAGCCGCCGCGCTCGACCACGTCGAACAGGCCGTGGGCGTCGCCCTGGACGCCCCGGACGCGGTCGGCGACGCCGGCCTCGGCGGCCCGGCGCTCCAGCGCGAACAAGGCGTTCGGGCTGGGGTCCACGACGGTGACCTGGTGGCCGAGGCCGGCGAGGGGCACCGCGAACCTGCCGCTGCCGCCTCCGGTGTCGAGGACGTCCAGCGTCTGCCGTCCGGTGGTCTTGACCAGGCGGTCCAGGGCGTCCTGGAGGACCTCCCAGACCACGGCGGTACGCAGCGAGGCACGCGGCCGAGGGGGATCGGAGCGCAGCGACGCGGTGTGGGCGTGCTGGTGGGAGACGGGCGGGCGCATCGGGTCCGACACGGCAGTTGACTCCTCGGCGCGGCACCGCCTGTGCGGGGCGGAGCGAACGGGCTGCCTTCCGGCCCGGGGTGGCGGGACGGTAAGGCCTCAGGCGTCTTCCACCCTATTGCCTGTCCGCCGTCCCTGGTCACCGCGGTGGCGTGCCCGGCCGCGCCGCGCACCGGTGCGGGCCGCTCACCCCGCGTCCGGCATGTCGCGGGGGTCGTCCGGGCCGTGCTCCGGCCGGTCGGCGTCCTGGCGCGGCTGCGGCAGGACGGGCTGCAGCACGAGCATGCGCTCGACGAGGCGCAGGAACATCGCCACGTCGCGTATCAGGTCGTCGGCGTCCCGGCGGCTGGCCGCGCCCTGGATGCCGGCCTCGGCCAGCGCGCGGCGCCGGGCGCCGGAGGCGAACAGCGCGCTCCACTCGGCGAGTTCGGGCGCGATCTCGGGGAGCACTTCCCAGGCGCTCCGGATGCGGGCCCGGCGCCGGGCGGTGGTCTCCGGGCGTCCGCGGGCGGCGAGCACCGCGGCGGCGGTGCGCAGGGCGGCGAGATGCGCCGTCGCATAGCGCTCGTTCGGCGTCTCCAGGACGGCGGCCTCGTCGAGTCCGGCGCGGGCCTGGGCAAGCAGGTCCAGGGCCGCGGGCGGGGCGGTGGCCCGGCGCAGCACGGGGTGGATGTCGCTCGCCGGTCCGGTCAGTGAGGGGGCAGGGCCGGTGGCGCGGCGCCGACGGGCGGCGGCTGCGTGGTAGCTGGCCATGACGAACCTCCTGTCGTCTACGGACGGCATGCCCTGCTACGGGATGCCGTATGTGCCCATCGTGCGGTATGCCACTGACAATCCGATCCGACCTGGGCTTTTGCATCGATCTGAAGTTCGGGCTAGTTTTTGCACTGACCAGTCAGTTCAAATATTGGGGTGGGGGGAAGACCGTGCCCGGAACCGGAGTCACGGCCGCCGGAGTCACGGCCGCCGGAGTCACGGACGGCGGCCTCGGAGTCACGGCCCACGGCCTCGGGGTCCGGGGCCCGCGCGGCTGGGCCTTCCGCGACGTGACGTTCGAGGCGGAGCCCGGCTCGCTGATCGCGGTCGAGGGACCGTCGGGCTCCGGCCGCACCTGCCTGCTGCTCACGCTCACCGGCCGGATGAAGCCCACGGAGGGGTCGGCCCTGGTGGGCGAGTGGCGGCTGCCGAAGCAGCTGGCGGCCGTGCGGCAGGTCAGCGGGCTCGCGCACGTCGCCGGGGTCACCGACCTCGACCCGGCGCTGACCGTCGGCGAGCACCTGGGTGAACGGGCGCTGCTGCAGCGGCGGTTCGGCGACTCGCTGCGCGGGCTGCTGCAGCCGCGCGGCGAACGGGCCCTGCGGGCCAGACTGCGGATCGACGCCGCGCTGGAGGCGGCCGGTCTCGACCCCGGGGCCCTGCCCAAGGGCACCCGCACCGCCGTACGGGACCTGGAGCGCCTGGAGGCGCTGCGGCTGTCCGTCGCCCTCGCGCTGATCGGCCGGCCGGGCCTGCTCGGCGTCGACGACACCGACCTGAAGCTCTCGGACGCCGAGCGGGCGCAGGTGTGGGCGCTGCTGAGGTCGGTCGCCGAGGCCGGCACCACGGTCGTGGCGGTGTGCAGCGAGGCGCCCGGGGACGCCGGGGGCACGGTCACAGTGGCCACCGGGGAATCCGCCGCCCGCGGAAAGGAGGAGGCCGATGCGCTCGCCGAGACTGGCCGCGCTTGAGTTGCGCCGCTTCGGCCGCGGCAGGCTGCCGCGGGCCGCCCTGGTGGCGCTGCTGGTGCTGCCGCTGCTGTACGGCGCCCTGTACCTGTGGTCGTTCTGGGACCCCTACGGACGGCTGGACCGCATCCCCGTGGCGCTCGTCGACGCCGACGAGGGCGCCACCGTGGACGGCAGGCGGATCACGGCCGGCGACGACATCGCCGAGGGCCTGCGGAACAGCGGGACGTTCGACTGGCACGAGGTGAGCGCGGACCGGGCACGCGCGGGCGTGGAGGACGGCACGTACTACCTGTCGCTGACCATGCCGGCCGACTTCAGCCGGCGCGTCGCCTCCAGCGCCGGCGACTCCCCCGAGACGGGCGCGCTCCAGGTGCGGACGAACGACGCGAACAACTACATCGTCGGACAGATCTCGCGGACGGTCTTCAGCGAGGTCCGCCGGGCCGCGTCCACCAGGACGTCGCGGTCGTACCTGGACCGGATCTTCATCTCCTTCTCCGACATCCACGGCGCGACCGTGAAGGCCGCGAACGGGGCCGACAAGCTCAAGAACGGCATCGACAAGGCGGAGAAGGGCTCCAAGGCCCTCGCCGACGGGCTGAAGGACGCCAAGGACGGCAGCGGCAGGCTGGCGAAGGGCCTGAAGAAGCTCGACAAGGGCGCGGGCGACCTCCAGGACGGCTCCCGGCAGGTCGCGGACGGCACGCAGACGCTCGCGGACGAGGTCGACGCGGTCGGCGCCGAGGTGGGGCCCTTCCTGAAGGACAACGAGAAGACCATCGGGGACACCGCCCAGCTCGTCGCCGACTCCGCGAAGATCGTCCGCGAGCACCTCGGCACCCTGGTGAAGACGGCGCCGGACGCCGCGAAGGGCGCCCGCACGGCCTCCCGCACGCTGGACCGCGTCTACACGGCCCGCTGCGAGGACGCCGTACCGCCGGACGCCGCCTGCGCCGACCTGAAGAAGGCCAGGGACGCGGCCGCGGACGTGGCGACGGTCGCCGACGACGTGAACACGCTGGTCGGCGACCAGGACGGCGACCTGAAGAAGCTCGACGCCCGGCTGGCCGTCCTCCAGGAGCAGGCCCAGGCACTCGCCGACCGCGCCCCGCACCTGTCCGAGGACCTCGACGACGCGGTCAAGAAGATCGACAAGCTGAACGAGGGCGCCGGACAGGTCGCCGCGGGCGCGAAGAAGCTGCACAAGGGGCTCGGCACGGCCGACAGCGGCGCGGCGGACCTCGACAAGGGCGTCGGCAGGCTGAAGTCGGGCGCGGAGCACCTGAACGGCGGCCTGTACAAGCTCGTCGACGGCTCCGGCAAGCTCGCCGGCGGCCTGCACGACGGCGCCGCGAAGATCCCGGACTACGACAGGAAGGACCGCGACCGGCGCACCGAGGTCCTGGCCGATCCCGTGCGGCTCGCCTCCCGGGACCTGCACAGGGCGCCCAACTACGGCACCGGCTTCGCCCCGTACTTCATCCCGCTGTCGCTGTGGGTCGGCTCGATGGTGGCGTACATGCTGATCCCGCCGATGAACCGGCGCGCGCTCGCCGCGGGCGCCTCGGCCTGGCGGATCGCGTTCGCGGGCTGGCTGCCGGTGGTGGCGATCGGGGTGCTGCAGACCGCGGCCCTGATGTCGGTGCTGCACTGGGCGATCGGCCTGCAGATGGCGCGGGCGGCCGGCACGGTGGGCTTCCTGTTCCTGGTGACGGCGTGCTTCGCGGCGATCGTGCAGTGGCTGAACGCGCGCTTCGACGCGGCGGGCCGCATCCTGGTGCTCGCCCTGCTGATGCTGCAGCTGACGTCCGCGGGCGGCACCTACCCCGTACAGACCAGTCCCGGCTTCTTCAACGCCATCCACCCCTTCCTGCCGATGAGCTACATCGTCGAGGCGCTCAGGAGGCTCGTCACCGGCGGCGGCCTGGCGCCGGTGTGGACGGCGTGCGCCGTGCTGGTCGTCTTCACGGCGGGCTCCCTGGCCCTCACCGCGCTGGCGGCGCGCCGCCGGCAGGTGTGGACGCCCGCCCGGCTGCACCCGGAGCTGAGCCTGTGATCCGCAAGAGGAGTGCCGCGCGCCCGGTTCCTGTGAGAATCGGGACCATGGAAAGCAGCAGCGCCACGACGGGCGGCAGCACGCGCCGCGAGGCCACCCGCCAGAAGCTCTACGAGGCGGCCGTCACGCTCATAGCCGAACAGGGCTTCTCCGCCACCACGGTGGACGAGATCGCCGAGCGTGCCGGGGTCGCGAAGGGCACGGTCTACTACAACTTCGCGAGCAAGTCCGTCCTGTTCGAGGAGCTGCTGCGGCACGGTGTGGGGCTGCTGACCGCGTCCCTGAAGGAAGCGGCCGAGCAGACGGCGCGCGACGGCGGCAGCAGGGTCGACGCCCTGGACGCGATGATCCGCGCCGGGCTCGCCTTCATCGCCCGCTACCCGTCCTTCACCCAGCTGTACGTGGCCGAGCTGTGGCGCACCAACCGGGCCTGGCAGTCCACCCTCATGGTGGTGCGGCAGCAGGTGGTCGCCGTCATCGAGGACGTGCTGCGCGAGGGCGTGGCGGGCGGCGAGTTCAGCGACGAGATCGACGTCCCGCTGACCGCGGCCGCACTGGTCGGCATGGTCCTGGTGGCCGCGCTGGACTGGCAGTCGTTCCAGCCGGAGCGCTCCCTGGACGACGTCCACGCGTCGCTGTCCAGGCTGCTGCAGGGCAGGGTGAGCGGCCACTGGACGTGACCGACCGGACATGACACACCGGACATGACACACCGGAGATGACACACCGGAGATGACGCACAGGACATGACCCGCCGGACATGACACGGGAAGGCGCCGGTCCGCTGTGGCCGCGTCCCCCGCGGGCCGCCTCGGACCGGCGCCTTCCCGTGCTCCCCCTGTGTTCCCCCGTGTTCCCCCGTGTTCCCCCGTCGGACCCCCGTTGTGGTCGTTCCCCCGGGTCCCCCGTGCCTCGCTCCCGCCGGCACCGGCCGGCGGAAGGAGCGGATCGCGGGCCGCCGCGTTCCGGCGCCCCGTGTCGCCGGTGCCGTGGCCGTGCCCGTCTCCGTGCCCCCACTCTCTCGTCCCGGCGGGCCGGGCCCCATCCGCGCGCGTACTCATCTCCTGTCCTAGGTACGGGTACTCAGCTCCGCGCGCAGCCCCCGGGACCGGTGCCCGGCGGGCCGGTCGCCGCGCCGACCTCGGCGGCCGGGGCGCCGGCGGCGGTCGATAAAGTCGCGGGCATGGGACGGATTGCGGTGATCGGCGCCGGGATGGGCGCGATGGCGGCCGCCGCCCGGCTGGCCGTCGCGGGCCACCGGGTGACGGTGTACGAGCGGGCGGAGACCTACGGCGGAGGGGTCGGCCGCTTCGAGCGGGACGGCTTCGCCTTCGACACCGGTCCCGGACTGCTGCCGCTGCCCGCGGTCTGGCGCGACCTGTTCGTCAAGACGGGCAAGGAGCCGCTGGAGGCGTGCGTCGAGCTGGTCCAGGTCGACCCGTCCTCGCGGCACGTCTTCGCCGACGGCACCGAGGTCGCGCTGCCGAACGCCTCGCGCGCGGGAGTGGTCGCCGCCCTGGACGAGGCGCTCGGCGCGGGCGCGGGCGGACGCTGGGGCGACTTCCTGGTGCGCGCCCGCGAGGCCTGGGACCGCACGCGCCGCCCGCTGCTGGAGGAACCGCTGTGGCCGGACTGGGCGGTGCTGGCCGGGCGGGAACCGTATCCCGCCGTCCCGCACAAGCGGCTGCTGCGCACCCGCCGGGCCGGCACGCTCGCCGAGGTCGGCGCCTGGGAGCTGCGCGACCCGCGGCTGACCGCGCTGCTGGAGAGCCACGCCCTCGCCTTCGGGCTCGACCCGCGCGTCACCCCGGCGAGCGCGGCCGTGCTGCCGTATCTGGAGCACGCCTTCGGCACCTGGTACGTGCGCGGCGGCCTGCGGGAGCTGGCGCGCGCGGTGTACGAGCGCTGCACGGCCCGGAGGGTCGAGTTCGTCTTCGGCGCCGAGGTCACGGGGATCGTGGAGAAGGACGGCCGGGCGGCGGGCGTGGAACTCGCTGGGGGCACCTCCCAGGCATTCGGCTCTGGGGGAGGAACGGTCGCGGAGGCGGACTTCGTGGTCGCCGGTCTGCACCCCGCCCGGCTGCACGCGCTGACGGAGCGTCAACTGGACGCCGCGGGCGACGTGTCCGCCGACCTCACCGCGCCGTGCGCCGGGCGGTTCGGGGTGCTGCTGGCCCTGCGCGGGCCGCGCGAGGCCGGCGCGGCGCACCGCACGGTGGTGCACGCCCCCGACCGGGAGGCCGAACTGGACTGGCTGCACGCGCGGTCCGACGAGCCCGTGCCGCCCACGGTGACGGTGCGGCCCACGGTGACGGTGCGGCCCACGGTGACGGTGCTGCGGCCGGACGACCCGGACCTGCGTCCCGACGCGGACCACGAGTCGGCGGTCGTGTGGGCGACGGTGCCGGCGCGGGCCGACTGGAGCCGCCCCGAGACCCGCGAACGCGTCGCGGACCTGGTGCTCGCCGCGGCCGAGGCGGCGATTCCGGGGCTGCGGGAGCGTCTGCTCTGGCGTGAGGTGCGCACTCCGCTCGACGGCGAGGAGGCCACGGGCGCCCCCGGTGGAGCCGTGTCCGCTCCGGCGCTCGCCGCCGGCCAGGCCCGCTTCCTGCACCCGGCCAACACCACCCGGCTGCCGGGGCTGTACCGGGTCGGCGGCTGGTCGCATCCCGGCGGGGGGCTCCCGCACGCGGGCATGTCGGGCGCGCTGGTGGCCGGACTGATCGTGGAGGGACCGGAGTTCCGCGGCTCGCAGTGAACGGCGGCGGGCGCCCCGCGGTGCGGGCCGCCCGCCGCCGGGACGTCCTCAGTAGCGGTACTGCTCGTCGTAGCCGTTGCCCTGCCCCGGGCCCTGGCCCTGGCCGTCGCCCTGGTAGGGGTAGGGCTGCTCCGGCGGGAGGTCGCCGCCGGAGGACTCGTCGGTGCGCTGCTGCGGGACCCACACACCGCCGGCCGGGGTCTCGCCGCCGTAGGCGCCGGCGGCGTACTGGTCCTGGCCGTAGCCCTGCTGCCCGTACTGGTCGTAACCCGCGTCGTAGCCGGCGCCGTAGGTCTGGGTGCCGATGTAGGGGTCGGAGTAGGCGGCGTACTGCTGCTGGCCGCCGGCGTCGTAGCCGTACTGCTGCTGGTCGTAGCCCGTGTAGCCGTCGTAGGCGTAGCCCTGGTCGGCCGTCGCGTACTGGTCCTGGGCCTGGCCGGCGGCGGCGAAGGGCTGGTCGGCGTCCGCGTACGAACCGTCGTCGCCGTAGACGCCGTACGAGCCGGTGTCGTCGGGCAGGGGCTGCGGCTCGTACACCGCGGTGTTCTCGGCGGCGGCGGGCTCGGCCTGGCGGACCGGGGTGAAGACGTCGTCGCGGTCGTAGTCGTCGCCCTGGCCGTAGGCGGGGTCGCTTCCGGCATAGGAGCCGTATCCGCCGTCGGCGGCGTCCAGGTCGGAGACCTCCAGCGTCGGGTCCTGACGGTCCGCCCGGCCCCGGCGGCGCTTGCTGCCGCCGCCGTCGGCGTCCGCGTCGGGGCGCTTGACCGCCCAGCCGGACGAGAAGCCGCGGCGGAACGACAGCGTGACGTAGGTCTGTCCGACCGCGAAGGCGGCCGCGCCCAGGCCGATGACGACGACGGACGGGATCATCACCCCGAGCACGACGCCGAGGAAGCCGACGAACGCGATCAGCCTCCAGCGCAGGCGCGCCTTGTACTGCAGCAGCACCTCACCGAGCAGCCACAGCGCGACGATGCCGAACGCGATGTAGAGGACCGTATAGCCCATGTACGCCCCTCTCCCAGTCGCCGCTACGAGTGTGTCGTACACCCGTGCGGCCGGTCTAGGCCCGCGGGGGGTGGTGCAGGCCCAGGTTCTCGTAGATTTCCAGCGTCGCCGTGGAGTTGTTGAGCGTGATGAAGTGCAGTCCGGGCACTCCCTCGGCCAGCAGCCGTGCGCAGAACTCCGTGGCGAACTCGATCCCCATGGAGCGTACAGCGGCGGGATCGTCCTTCGCTGTGAGGATCCGCTCTTTCAGGGCGTCCGGGAACGCGGCGTTGGTCAGTGACGGGATGCGCTCCAGCGTCCGGACGCTGCCGATCGGCATGACCTCGGGGATGATCGGGGTCTCGCAGCCGGCGGCGGCGACCTTGTCGCGCAGCCGGAGGTAGTCCTCCGGGTCGAAGAACATCTGCGTGATCGCGTAGTCCGCGCCCGCGCGGCACTTGTCGACGAAGTGGCGGACGTCGGTGTCCCAGTCGGTGGAGCGCGGGTGCATCGCCGGGAAGGCGGCGACGCCCACGCAGAAGTCGCCGGACGCCTTGATGAGTTCGACGAGTTCGGCGGCGTAGGTCAGCCCCTGCGGGTGCGGCACCCAGTCGCCCATGGGGTCGCCGGGCGGGTCGCCGCGCAGGGCCAGCATGTTCCGGATCCCGGCGTCGGCGTACTGCCCGATGATGTTGCGCAGGTCGGCGACCGAGTGGTCGACGGCGGTGAGGTGGGCGATCGGCGTCAGCGTGGTGTCGGAGGCGATCGCCTCGGTCGCCTTGACCGTGCCCGCGCGGGTGGAGCCGCCCGCCCCGTAGGTGACGGAGACGAAGTCGGGGGCCACCGCCTCGACGCGGCGCAGCGCGGTCCACAGGTTGCGCTCGCCCTTCGGGGTCTTCGGGGCGTAGAACTCGAAGGAGTACGTCGTCTTGCCCGTGGCGAGCATGTCGCGCACGGTGCGAGCGTGGTCCGACCTGGTGGATGCGGTGCCGAGGGCCATACTCGCAGGTTAGCCAGGGGCCGCGGGCCACCCAACCAAACCTGGACCATTTGCCCGATTTGCCGACTTGTTGTCCACTCCTTGGACAGATCCGCCCTCGTCAGGGGCCCGGGGGCGCCGGACGGGGCCTGGAGCGGCCTAGAGCTGCCGCAGCCGCTTGGCGAACTCCGCCGCCGCCGCGCCCGGGTCGTCGGCCTGCGTGATCGCGCGGACGACCACGACGCGGCGGGCGCCCGCGTCGAGCACCTCGTCGAGGTTGCCGAGGTCGATGCCGCCGATGGCGAACCAGGGGCGGTCGGTGCCGAGGGCCGCCGTGTGACGCACCAGACCGAGACCGGGCGCGTGCCGGCCGGGCTTGGTCGGGGTGGGCCAGCAGGGGCCGGTGCAGAAGTAGTCCACGCCCTCCTGGACGGCGGCGGCCTCCGCCTCGGCCTCCGCGTGCGTGGAGCGGCCGATGAGGACGTCGTCCCCGAGGATCGCCCGGGCCGCGGGGACCGGGAGGTCGCCCTGGCCGAGGTGGAGCACCGAGGGGCCCGCGGGGTGCGCGGCGCGGGCGGCGTGGGCCACGTCGGCGCGGTCGTTGACCGCGAGGAGCTTGCCGTGCTCGCGGCACTTGTCGGCGAACAGCTCCAGCCACCGCAGCTCCTCCGCCGCCTCCATGCCCTTGTCCCGGAGCTGGACGATGTCGACGCCGCCGGCCAGGACCGCGTCCAGGAACTCGGGCAGGTCGCCCTGGCGCCTGCGGGCGTCCGTGCAGAGGTAGACGCGGGCGTCGGCGAGGTGCGCGCGGGCGTCGTCGGTGGCGGCGGTGCCGGGCATGGTGGTGTCCCCCCGTTGTCGGCGGCGTGCGGGCCGGGACGGGCCCGGCGGGCCGGGTCCGGCCGCGCCGGGCCGCGCCGGGGCCCGGCGCGTCCCGGCCCGTACGCCGGACGGTTCACGGCCCGCTGTCGGGCCTGCTGTTCGGCCTTACCTGGTCAGACGGCGAGCGCCTGGGCGCGGCGCTTCACCTCCGTGCCGCGATTCTCGCTCAGAGCCTGCGCGGGGGTGCCGGGCAGGGTCGGGTCGGGGGTGAAGAGCCACTCGATCATCTCTTCGTCCGTGAAGCCGTCGTCCCGCAGGAGCGTCAGGGTGCCGGTCAGGCCCTTGACGACCTTGTCCCCGTCGATGAAGGCGGCGGGGACGTGCAGCGCGCGGTTCTCACCACGGCGTACGGCGATGAGCTGGCCGTCCTTGACCAGCTGCCGCACACGTGTCACCTCGACGCCGAGCATTTCGGCGATGTCGGGGAGGGTGAGCCAGGCGGGGACGAGAGCATCGATCTTTGCGTCAATCTCGGTCACGGAAACAAGCCTGCCATCCCGCACCGACAGTCGGAAGCCAGGCCCGTCCGACCAGGTGGTCCCGGCTCCCGTCCGACCAGGTGGTCCCGGCCACGGTCCGGCTGCGTCCTGGCACGGTCCGGCTGCGTCCTGGCACGGTCCGGCTGCGTCCCGGCCACGGTCCGGCCGCGTCCCGGCCACGGTCCGCTCGCGTCCCGGCTACGCGGTGGCGGCCTTCAGCGGCTTGCTCGCGTCCGCCAGCAGGTCCGGGTCCATCGGCGTGCCCGCCTCGATCAGGCGCCTGCCCTGCGCCAGGTCCCTGGGCCGGCCCACCGCCAGCAGCGCCACCAGGCGGCCGTCGCGCAGCCAGCAGACGGACCAGCTCGGGCCCGACGGGTCGCCGCGCCACAGGGTCGTGTCGGCGCCCGCGTGGTACCCGGCGTACTGCACGAACCGGCCGAACTGCTCGGACCAGAAGTACGGCACCGGGTCGTAGACGGCGGGCTCCTCGCCGATGATGTTCGCGGCCACCGTGCGCGGGCCCTGCAGGGCGTTGTCCCAGTGGTGCACCAGCAGGCGCTCCCCGTACCTGCGGGACGGGAACGACGCGCAGTCGCCGACCGCGTAGACGTCCGGCGCCGAGGTGCGCAGGCCGTCGTCGGCGACGACCTCGCCGTGCGCCCCGGGCACGATGCCGGAACCGGCCAGCCAGCCGGTGGCCGGGCGCGCGCCGATGCCGACCACGACGGCGCCCGCGGGCAGCCGGGTGCCGTCGTCGAGGACGACCTCGCCCGGCTCGACACGCGCCACGCGCGCGTGGGTGCGCAGCACGGCGCCCGCGTCGGCGTACCAGGAGGCCATCGGGGCGGCCACCTCGGCGGGCAGCGCGCCCGCGAGCGGCCGGTCGGCCGCCTCCACGACGGTCACCGCGCAGCCCGCCTCGCGCGCCGCCGTGGCGAACTCCGCGCCGATCCAGCCCGCGCCGACGACCACCACGTCGTGCTGCCGGGCGAGCACCGGCCGCAGCCGCTCGGCGTCGTCCAGGGTGCGCAGCAGATGGACGCCGGGCACCCCCTGGGTCTGCGGCAGCAGCACCGGCTCGGCGCCGGTCGCGAGGACCAGGGCGTCGTACGGCACGGACCCCTCGGCGGTGTCGAGTTCGTGGTCGGCGACCCGGACGCCCAGCACCTCGCGGCCGAGCCGCAGTTCGATGCCGAGCGCCTCGAAGTCGATGTCGAAGGCGGACCCCTCGGCCTTGCCGAGCAGGACGGCCTTGGACAACGGCGGCCGGTCGTACGGCTGGTGGGGCTCGGCGCCGATGAGGGTCACCGGCCCGGCGAAGCCCTGTTCGCGCAGGGCGACCGCGGTCTGCACACCGGCCATGCCCGCGCCGGCCACGACGACTCGCCGGTGCGGGGGCGTCTGCCGTTCCTGCGTCTGCTCGCTCACCTGATCACCATAGACACCTGACGTCATGTCAGTCGCGGATCCCGTCAGTGACCTGCTCCACAACACTGGTGCCGCCGCCCGGCCGGGACTCCCACTCCCACGTCTCCTCCAGGCGCACCCGGCCGTCCGGCAGCTCCACGACCGTCGACACGCAGTGCCCGGAGGACGTCGTGCCGTCGTTCCTCAGCTGCACGTAGCGGAAGTCGAGCCGGTCACCTTCCCGGGTACCCACCAGACGGCCGTGTACGACGTCGCCGCCCGCGTACTCGGCCCAGATCGCGCCGTCGGCCTCGTGGTAGGTGAAGCGGGTCCGCATGCCCACCTGGCCGGGGGCCTGGTCGGCGACCGGGGCGAGGACGAGGCCGTCCAGTGAGCGCGGCATGGGGGAAGGCTCCCTTACGACGGCGACGGGGCGCGGGCTAGGGTGGCCACCGTACAAGCACTCGCGGGAGCCCGGACGCACCGGGCTGAGAGGGAGGCTGGCGGCCTCCGACCGTACGAACCTGATCCGGGTCATGCCGGCGAAGGGAGGGGCTGGACGCCCATGCCGTCACGTACGTCAGACGTCCTCGTCGTCGGGGGCGGGATCATCGGCCTGGTCACGGCCTGGCGCGCCGCGCAGCGCGGCTTCGCCACCGCCGTGGTGGACCCGGAACCGGGCGGCGGCGCCGCCCAGGTGGCGGCCGGCATGCTGGCCGCGGTCACCGAACTGCACCACGGCGAGCAGACCCTGCTCGGCCTCAACCTCGCCTCGGCCCGCCGCTACCCGGACTTCGCGGCCGAGCTCGCCGACCTCACCGGCCACGACCTCGGCTACCGCCGGTGCGGCACGCTCGCCGTCGCGCTGGACGCCGACGACCGCGCCCACCTGCGCGAACTGCACACCCTGCAGCAGCAGTCCGGCCTGGGGTCGGAATGGCTGTCGGGGCGCGAGTGCCGGCGTCTGGAGCCGATGCTCGCACCGGCCGTACGCGGCGGCCTCCGGGTCGACGGCGACCACCAGATCGACCCGCGGCGGCTGACCCGCGCGCTGGTGGCCGCCTGCGAGCGGGCCGGCGTGGTCTTCCACCGGGTGTGGGCCGAGCGGCTCGACCGCGCCGGGGACCGGGCCGTCGGCGTCACCGCGGCGGACGGCACCGCGCTGGCCGCGGACCGGGTGGTGCTGGCCGCCGGCAGCCTCAGCGGACGGCTCGCGGGCGTCCCGGCCGACGTGCTGCCGCCGGTGCGGCCGGTCAAGGGGCAGGTGCTGCGGCTGAGCGTGCCGCAGCGGTACGCGCCCTTCCTCAGCCGCACCGTCCGGGCCATGGTGCGCGGCAGCCACGTCTACCTGGTGCCGCGCGAGAACGGCGAGCTGGTGGTCGGCGCGACCAGCGAGGAACTGGGCTGGGACACCACGGTCACCGCGGGCGGGGTGTACGAGCTGCTGCGCGACGCCCACGAACTGGTCCCCGGCATCACCGAGCTGCCGCTGACCGAGACCCGGGCCGGGCTGCGCCCCGGCTCCCCCGACAACGCGCCGCTGCTCGGCCCGAGCGGGCTGTCCGGGCTGCTGCTGGCCACCGGGCACCACCGCAACGGCGTGCTGCTCGCACCGGTCACCGGCGACGCCATGGCACACGTCCTGACCACCGGCGAACTCCCCGAGGAGGCACGCCCCTTCACCCCGCGGCGGTTCGCCCGCACGGAGCAGCCCGCATGAACATCTCCGTCAACGGCGAGCCCCGCGAGGTCGCTCCCGGAACCGCTCTCGACACCGTGGTCAGGGCGCTCACCCCGGCGTCCTCCGGGGTGGCCGCCGCCCTCAACGAAACCGTCGTCCCGCGCGCGCAGTGGCCGTCGACCCCCCTCGCCGAGGGGGACCGGGTCGAGGTCCTCACCGCCGTCCAAGGAGGCTGACCCATGGCCGACGACCCCTTCGTCCTCGGCGGCACGTCGTTCACGTCCCGCCTGATCATGGGCACCGGCGGTGCCCCCAGCCTGGAGGTGCTGGAGAGCGCCCTGGTGGCGTCCGGCACGGAGCTGACGACGGTCGCCATGCGGCGCGTGGACCCCTCGGTGCATGGCTCGGTGCTGTCCGTGCTCACCCGGCTGGGCATCCGGGTGCTGCCCAACACGGCGGGCTGCTTCACCGCCCGGGAGGCCGTCCTCACCGCCCGCCTCGCGCGCGAGGCGCTCGGCACCGACCTGGTCAAGCTGGAGGTCATCGCCGACGAGCGCACCCTGCTGCCCGACCCGATCGAGCTGCTGGAGGCGGCCGAGACGCTGGTCGACGACGGGTTCACGGTGCTGCCGTACACCAACGACGACCCGGTCCTCGCCCGGAAGCTGGAGGACGCCGGCTGCGCGGCGATCATGCCGCTGGGCTCGCCGATCGGCTCCGGGCTCGGCATCCGCAACCCGCACAACTTCCAGCTGATCACCGAGCACGCGGGCGTGCCGGTGATCCTGGACGCGGGCGCCGGCACCGCCTCCGACGCGGCGCTGGCGATGGAGCTGGGGTGCGCGGGCGTGATGCTCGCCTCGGCGGTGACCCGGGCGCACCAGCCGCGGCTGATGGCGGAGGCGATGCGGCACGCGGTGGAGGCGGGACGCCTGGCGTACCGGGCGGGACGCATCCCGCGACGCCACTTCGCCGAGGCGTCCTCACCCACCGGGGGACGCGCCCGCCTGGATCCCGAGCGCCCCGCGTTCTGAACACCCCGCACGCTCAGCACCCCCGGCGCTCTCGTCGCACAACAGTCACAGGTCTGCTGCATTCCGTCCCCGGATCGGGCGAATTGGCGGCCGTGTCGGTTGCGGCTCGTACACTCACCTGCGTGGATACGACCCTTCAGGACCCATTGGTCGGGCAGGTGCTCGACGGGCGCTACCGCGTGGACGCGCGGATCGCGGTCGGCGGGATGGCCACGGTCTACCGGGCCCTGGACACCCGCCTCGACCGCGTGCTCGCGCTCAAGGTGATGCACCCGACGCTCGCGGCCGACGGCTCCTTCGTCGAGCGGTTCATCCGGGAGGCGAAGTCGGTCGCACGGCTCGCGCACCCGAACGTCGTGCAGGTCTTCGACCAGGGCGCCGACGGGTCGTACGTCTACCTCGCCATGGAGTACGTGCCCGGCTGCACCCTGCGTGACGTACTGCGCGAGCGCGGGGCGCTGCAGCCGCGCGCCGCGCTGGACATCCTGGAGCCGGTGCTGGCCGCGCTCGGCGCCGCGCACCGCGCCGGGTTCGTGCACCGGGACATGAAGCCGGAGAACGTGCTGATCGCGGACGACGGCCGGGTCAAGGTCGCCGACTTCGGCCTGGTGCGCGCCGTGGACACGATCACCAGCACGAACGGCACCGTGCTCGGCACCGCCTCCTATCTCGCGCCGGAGCAGATCGAGCACGGCACCGCCGACACCCGGGTCGACGTGTACGCGTGCGGTGTCGTCCTGTACGAGATGCTGACCGGTGACCGTCCGCACGCCGGCGACTCCACCGCCACCGTGCTGTACAAGCACATCCACGAGGACGTCCCGCCGCCGTCAGCCGCCGTGCCGGGGCTGCCGTACGCGCTGGACCAGCTGGTCGCGTCGGCCGCCGCCCGCACCCCCGACGCCCGGCCGCACGACGCGGTGGCGCTGCTCGCGCTGGCCCGTCAGGCGCGCGGCGCGCTGAGCGCGGACCAGCTGGACGCCGTCCCGCCGGGGGCCCTCAGCCCGGAGGACCGCGACATCTCCGACGACCGTACGAGCGTCATCCCGCGCCCGCTGACCTCCCCCGCGCCCGGCCTCGCCGGGGGACCGCCCCCGCCGTGGCCGCTCCCGGCCGGCGGGAACGGCGCGGATCCCGCCGGGCCCGTGCAGCACACCAGCCGGCTGCAGTCGCCGCCCCTGCCGCCGCGGCGCCGCCCGGGGCTCCTGGCGCGCGGCCCGCTCATGGTCGTCGCGGCCGTGCTGCTGGTGCTCGGCGTCACCGCGGGCGTCTGGTACATCAACTCCGGCCAGTTCACCAGGGTCCCGGCGGTGCTGGCGAAGACCCAGACGCAGGCCACCCAGCAGTTGCAGCAGGCCGGCCTCGACCTCGGGAAGGTCAGACACGCCTACAGCGACACCGTGAAGCGGGGCACGGTGATCAGTTCGGACCCGGCGCCCGGCGCCCGGGTCCGGGACAACGCCTCGGTGTCGCTCACCATCTCCGACGGCCCTGAACTGGTGCGGGTGCCCGACCTGCAGGGCGACCGGCTCGACAGGGCGAAGGCCCGGCTGAAGGCCGAGGGGCTGGAGCCGGGCATGGTCACCAGCGCGTTCAGCGACAGCCTGCCCAAGGGCTTCGTGATCTCCACGGACCCGGGGGCGGGCACCAGCCGGCACGCGGGTTCGGCGATCGCGCTGACCGTCAGCAAGGGCAGCCCGGTCGACGTCCCGGACGTCACCGGCGAGGACCTGGCGAAGGCGAAGGCGGACCTGGCGGCCGCGGGCCTGAAGGTGAAGGTCGCGGCCGTACAGGTCAACTCCGAGTACGACAAGGGCAAGGTCGCCGCGCAGACACCGGCGAGCGGCAAGCAGGTCGCCGAGGGCGACACGGTGACGCTCACGGTGTCCAAGGGCCCGGAGATGGTGCCGGTCCCGGACGTGGTCGGCGACAGCGTCGACGACGCGACGAAGGCGCTCGAGGCGGCCGGCTTCAAGGTCGAGGAGGACCGCGGTCTGCTGGGCCTGTTCGGCGACACGGTCAAGGGCCAGTCCGTGGCGGGCGGCGAGAAGGCGCCCAAGGGGTCGACGATCACCATCGAGATCCGGTGACGGCGCGGGACCGGCGGCGTGGCACCCTGAACGGGTGAACAGCCAGCGCCCCGGTCCCGCCCGCAACCCCGTCGGCAGCCACGTCCCGGTGGCCGGCGGTCTGCACTCCGTCGGGCTCGCCTACGCCCGCGAACTCGGGGCCGAGGCCGTGCAGGTCTTCGTCGCCAACCCGCGCGGCTGGGCCACGCCCGTCGGCAATCCGCGGCAGGACGAGGAGTTCCGTGCGGCGTGCGCGGCGCGGTCGATCCCGGCGTACGTCCACGCCCCGTACCTGATCAACTTCGGCTCGCACACCGAGGCGACGGTGGACAACTCGGTGCGGTCGCTGCGGCACTCCCTGCGGCGCGGGCGGGAGATAGGCGCGCTCGGCGTGGTGGTGCACACCGGCAGCGCGACCGGCGGCCGGGAGCGGGCCGTGGCCCTGGCGCAGGTGCGCGAGCGCCTGCTGCCGCTGCTCGACGAGCTGACCCACGACGACGATCCGTACCTGCTGCTGGAGTCGACCGCGGGACAGGGCGCCTCCCTGTGCTCGCGGACGGCGGACTTCGCGCCGTACTTCGAGGCGCTGGACTCCCATCCGAAGCTGGGCGTCTGCCTGGACACCTGCCACGTCTTCGCGGCGGGCCACGACCTGACCGGTCCCGACGGCATGCACCGGACGCTGGACCAGCTGGTGGAGACCGTCGGCGAGGGGCGGCTGAAGCTGATCCACGCCAACGACTCCAAGGACGTGGCGGGCGCCCACAAGGACCGGCACGCGAACATCGGCGCCGGCCACATCGGCGAGGACCCCTTCCGCGCGCTGATGACCCACCCCGCGACCGCGGGCGTGCCGCTGGTCATCGAGACGCCCGGCGGCAAGGAGGGGCACGCGGCGGACGTGGAGCGGCTGAAAAAACTCCGCGACTCCTGACGCGTGGGAATACCCCCTGGGGGTATCTGGTTCCTGTCCGGTACAGAAACCGTCACCCGGCATTGGGGGCCACCCATGGACCACGAGGCGCACCACGCGCACGAGGCGCACGCGACGCACGCGACGCACGCGACGGCGGCACATCAGCACGCGGCGCATCAGCACACGGGGCATGAGCACACGGGGCATGAGGACACGGGGCATCAGCACACGGGGCATCAGCACACAGCGCATCGGAGCACGGCACACCACCCCGCAGCGCACGACCACGCGGCGCACGCGGACCACGGCCGCTCCCCCGCCGGCTGGGCCATGGCCGCGCAGGCCACCCTGCACTGCCTGACCGGGTGCGCCATCGGCGAGGTGCTCGGCATGGTGATCGGCACCGCGCTCGGCTGGGGCAACGCCCCGACGACCGTCCTGGCGGTCGTGCTGGCCTTCTTCTTCGGCTACTCGCTCACCCTGCGCGGGGTACTGCGGGCGGGTCTCGGCTTCCGGGCGGCCCTGCGGGTGGCACTGGCCGCGGACACCGTGTCGATCGCCGTGATGGAACTCATCGACAACGGCGTGATCGTGCTGTGGCCGAATGCGATGGACGCGGAACTCGCCGACGGGCTGTTCTGGATCTCCCTCGCCCTGTCCCTGGTGATCGCCTTCGTGGTCACGACACCCGTCAACAAGTGGATGATCGGCCGCGGCAAGGGCCACGCGGTGGTGCACGCCCACCATCACTGACGGCGGACGCCGGGAGTCAGAGCTCGGGACCTTCCCCGGGCTCCTCCTGGTAGGAGTAGCGCTGTTCCTTCCACGGGTCGCCGATGTTGTGGTAGCCGCGCTCCTCCCAGAAGCCCCGGCGGTCGGTGGTCATGTACTCCACACCGCGCACCCACTTGGGGCCCTTCCAGGCGTACAGGTGGGGGACGATCAGGCGCAGCGGGAAGCCGTGCTCGGCGGTCAGCAGCTCGCCGTCCTTGTGGGTGGCGAAGACGGTCCGCTCGGAGGCGAAGTCCGACAGGCGCAGGTTCGCGCTGAAGCCGTACTCGGCCCACACCATCACATGGGTGACGGCCGGCGCCGGAGGGGCGATCTCGAGGATCGTGCGCGCCGGGATCCCGCCCCATTCGGCGCCGAGCATGCTGAACCGCGTGACGCAGTGCAGGTCCGCCACGACGGTGGTGTACGGCAGCGCCGTGAACTCCTCGTGGTTCCAGCAGTGCTTCTCGCCGCCCGCGGTGGCGCCGAAGACCCGGAACTCCCAGCGCTCGGGGCGGAACTTCGGAACCGGCCCGTAGTGCGTGACCGGCCAGCCGCGCTGGAGGCGCTGTCCGGGCGGTAGCTCGGACTGTGCCACTCCTCCCGAATCACGCTCTCCCGACTCGCGCTCCACCGGCTGACCCATGACTCCATCCTGACAGACCGGGGACGCTGCACCTGACGGGCCCCACTCAAATTCGGGCAACTACCGCCAAGTATGCACCTACGTGGTAAGCGCAGACTTACTGGACGATCTTCGCCGCCGGTGCAATCATGCGGCGCATTCCGCCTGACCCCCGGCTTGGAAGGAGCCTTCGCGATGCAGGGCGACCCCGAGGTCATCGAATTCCTCAACGAGCAGCTCACCGGCGAGCTGACCGCGATCAACCAGTACTTCCTGCACTCGAAGATGCAGGAGAACTTCGGCTGGACCAAGCTCGCGAAGTACACCCGGCACGAGTCGTTCGACGAGATGAAGCACGCCGAGGTGCTGACCGACCGGATCCTGCTGCTGGAGGGGCTGCCCAACTACCAGCGGCTCTTCCACGTCCGGGTGGGCCAGACCGTCACCGAGATGTTCCAGGCCGACCGGCAGATCGAGGTCGAGGCGATCGACCGTCTCAAGCGCGGCATCAGGATGATGCGGGAGAAGGGCGACGTCACGTCCGCGAACATCTTCGAATCGATCCTGGAGGACGAGGAGCACCACATCGACTACCTCGACACCCAGCTGGAGCTGGTGGAGAAGCTGGGCGAGGCGCTCTACATCGCCCAGGTGATCGAACAGCCGGAGAGCTAGGCGTACCGACCCGCGGCGCCTGGGTGTACCGGCCCGCGGCGTCCGCGCCGGTCAGGCCGCCTCGTCGAGGCCGGTGAGGAGCGGTCCGCCCTGGACGGCCGTCTCGCGCTCCGGGACGGCGCCCCGCCCGAGGATGGCCTGGATGCGCCGTACGCACGAACCGCAGTCGGTGCCCGCCTTGCAGGCCGAGGCGATCCGGCGGGGCGTGCAGGCGCCGTTTTCCGCGTGCTGCTTGACCTGCTGTTCGGTGATGCCGAAGCAACTGCAGACGTACACGCGGTTCACTTCCCGAGGGGATCCAGATGACGCCGCCCCCGTTGATCGGTGAGGCTAACCTAACCTTACCTGTCGGGGTCGGCCCGCGAAAGCGGAGTGGGGCGCGGATCGTATGTGATCCGCGCCCCACCTCATGTCCCGGTGACGGGGTGAGCCGTCACTGGTCCCGGTACATCTCGGCGACCAGGAACGCCAGGTCGAGCGACTGGCTGCGGTTCAGACGCGGGTCGCACGCCGTCTCGTAGCGCTGGTGCAGGTCGTCGACGAAGATCTCGTCGCCGCCGCCCACGCACTCGGTGACATCGTCGCCTGTGAGCTCCATGTGGAGGCCGCCCGGGTGGGTGCCCAGCGCCTTGTGCACCTCGAAGAAGCCCTTGACCTCGTCCAGCACGTCGTCGAAACGGCGCGTCTTGTGGCCGGAGGCCGCCTCGAAGGTGTTGCCGTGCATCGGGTCGGTCACCCAGGCCACCGTCGCGCCCGACGCCGTGACCTTCTCCACCAGCTCGGGGAGCTTGTCGCGGACCTTGTCGGCGCCCATGCGGACGATGAAGGTCAGCCGGCCCGGCTCACGGTCCGGGTCGAGGCGCTCGATGTACTGCAGCGCCTCCTCGGCCGTCGTGCTCGGGCCGAGCTTGACGCCGATCGGATTGCGGATCCTCGAGGCGAACTCGATGTGCGCGTGGTCCAGCTGCCGGGTGCGCTCGCCGATCCACACCATGTGCGCGGAGACGTCGTAGAGCTGCCCGGTGCGCGAGTCGACGCGGGTGAGCGCCGACTCGTAGTCCAGCAGCAGCGCCTCGTGCGAGGAGTAGAACTCGACGGTCTTGAACTCCTCCGGGTCCGCGCCGCAGGCCTGCATGAAGTTCAGCGCGTTGTCGATCTCGCGGGCCAGCTGCTCGTAGCGCTGGCCGGAGGGGGAGGACTTCACGAAGTCCTGGTTCCAGGCGTGCACCTGACGCAGGTCGGCGTAGCCGCCGGTGGTGAAGGCGCGCACCAGGTTGAGCGTGGAGGCGGAGGCGTTGTACATCCGCTTCAGGCGCTCGGGGTCGGGGATGCGGGCGGCCTCGGTGAACTCGAAGCCGTTGACGGAGTCGCCCCGGTAGCTGGGGAGCGTCACGCCGTCGCGGGTCTCGACCGGCTTGGAGCGCGGCTTGGAGTACTGGCCGGCGATGCGGCCCACCTTCACGACCGGCACGGAGGCCGCGTACGTGAGAACGGCACCCATCTGGAGCAGCGTCTTGAGTTTCGCCCGGATCTGCTCGGCGGACACCGCGTCGAAGGACTCGGCACAGTCACCGCCCTGGAGCAGAAACGCCTCTCCCCTCGCGACGGCTGCCATGCGCGCGCGCAGCTGGTCGCTCTCGCCGGCGAACACCAGCGGGGGATACGTTTCGAGCTCGGCGATCACATCGCGCAGAGCCTCGGCATCCGGGTACTCGGGCTGCTGCGCCGCGGGCAGGTTTCGCCAGGTCGCCTGAGTGGCGACGCTTCGGGAATCAGCGTTCACGGTCACGCGCTCAACACTACGCGGTCACGTCGGCTGTCCATTCCCGCGCTCACCAGATGAGACGAGAGCCGGATCCGCCCCGGCCGGTCGGCCGGGCGGATCGGCGTCCCCGCAGCGGCGGGGAGCAGACCGCACCCATCTGAAGCAATGTCTTCAGGGACCATCCCCGTGTCGGCGGGGAACACCACGTACAACGACGCGGGGCCGCGCACGTCACGCGTCGCATCGTGTAGCGTGCCTGGCATGTTCGCGCTTTCGACCCAGAACTGGTGGTGGACCGCTCATCCGGCGGCCCACTGACTGCGCGTACGCACAGACTTCGCGAAGGCCGCCCGAGGGGCGGCCTTCCGCGTTTCCCGGGCCGTTCCTCTCCGTCGATCGAGACCGAGAAGGACAGGACACGGACCCATGAACCTGACGGACCTGCTGCACGACCCCCGCCCGTTCGCCCTGCTGCGCCGCCGCACCCCCGGCCACGACCAGGACGTCGTCGAGCTGCTGCTCGGCCCGGTCACGGTGCACGACCGCCTCGCCGACCTCCCCGACGAGGGCCTCGCGCTCGTGCCGTTCCGGCAGATCCGCGAGCGCGGCTTCGACGTCCGCGACGACGGCACCCCGCTGGCGGTGCTCAGGCCCGAGGAGACGCACGTCCTGCCGCTGGAGACCGCGCTCGCCCAGCTGCCCGCCCACGACGTCGAGGTCCGCGGCGGCGGCTTCGACGTGCCGGACGAGGAGTACGCGCGGATCGTCGGGCGTGTGCTCCGCGAGGAGATCGGGCGCGGCGAGGGCGCGAACTTCGTGATCCGGCGGACGTACCAGGGCGAGATCCCGGGCTTCCGCCTGGCCGACGCCCTCGCCCTGTTCCGGCGCCTGCTGGAGGGGGAGCGCGGCGCGTACTGGACGTTCGTCGTCTGCACCGGGGACCGGACGCTGGTCGGTGCCAGTCCCGAGGTGCACGTGCGGATGTCCGGCGGGACTGTCGTCATGAACCCGATCAGCGGGACCTACCGGTATCCGGCCGAGGGCCCCACCCCCGAGCACCTGCTCGGCTTCCTCGCCGACGGCAAGGAGATCGAGGAGCTGTCGATGGTCGTCGACGAGGAACTGAAGATGATGTGCACCGTCGGCGACCGGGGCGGGGTCGTCGTCGGGCCGCGGCTGAAGGAGATGGCGCACCTCGCGCACACCGAGTACGAGCTGCGCGGGAAGTCCTCGCTGGACGTCCGGGAGGTGCTGCGGGAGACCATGTTCGCGGCGACGGTCACCGGCTCACCCGTGCAGAACGCCTGCCGGGTCATCGAGCGCCACGAGGCCGGCGGGCGCGGCTACTACGCCGGCGCGCTGGCCCTGCTCGGCCGGGACTCCGGCGGCGCCCAGACCCTCGACTCCCCCATCCTGATCCGCACCGCCGACATCGACGCCGAGGGGCGGCTGCGGGTGCCGGTCGGCGCCACCCTCGTGCGCGGGTCGGACCCGGCGGGCGAGGTCGCGGAGACACACGCGAAGGCGGCGGGCGTACTGGCGGCCCTCGGCGTACGGCCGCCCCGGCCGCGGTCGGAGCACGCGCGCCCCCGGCTGGCCGACGACCCCCGGGTGCGGGCGGCGCTGGACGGGCGCCGGGCGTCGCTGGCGCCGTTCTGGCTGCGGATGCAGGAGCGGTCGGACGAACTCGAGGGTCATGCCCTGGTCGTCGACGGCGAGGACACCTTCACGGCGATGCTCGCCCACGTGCTGCGTTCCGGTGGGCTGGAGGTCACCGTCCGGCGTTACGACGAGCCCGGCCTGCGGGAGGCGGTGCTCGCGCACCCGGGCCCGGTCGTGCTGGGCCCCGGCCCCGGCGACCCGTCCGACCTGGCCGACCCCAAGATGCGGTTCCTGCGGGACCTGACCGCGCGGGTGGTGCGCGACCACCGGCACGGCGTGCTCGGCGTCTGTCTCGGGCACGAGCTGATCGCGGCCGAGCTGGGGCTGGAGATCGTGCGCAAGGAGGTGCCGTACCAGGGGGCGCAGACGACGATCGACCTGTTCGGGCGCAGCGAGACCGTCGGCTTCTACAACAGCTTCGTGGCGCGCTGCGACGACGAGGCGGCCGAGGAGCTGGCCGCGCACGGCGTGGAGGTGTCGCGGACCGCGGGCGGGGAGGTGCACGCCCTGCGCGGGCCCGGCTTCGCCGGCGTGCAGTTCCACCCCGAGTCCGTCCTCACCCTCGACGGCGCCGCCGTCGTCGGCCGGCTGATGGGTCAGCTGCGCGGCACGAGCACGTTCTCCGAGCGGCGGCCCTCCGTGTAGTCCAGGACGTTGCGCACCGTGGCGTCGATGATCTGCCGGACGGCGTCCACGGTGTAGTACGCCTGGTGGGAGGTGACCAGGACGTTGGGGAAGGTGACCAGGCGGGCCAGCGTGTCGTCCTCGATGGCCTGGAGGGACTTGTCGAGGAAGAACAGGCCCGCCTCCGCCTCGTACACGTCGAGGCCGACGCCGGTGAAGCGGCCCTCGCGCAGTTCGGCGACGAGGGCGGCGGTGTCTATGAGGCCGCCGCGGCTGGAGTTGACCAGGATCGCGTCGTCCTTCATCGTCTTCAGCGCGTCGGCGTCGATCAGGTGCTGGGTCGCGGGCATCAGCGGCACGTGCAGGGTGATCAGGTCGGACTCGGCGAGGAGGCGCTCCTTGGAGACGTACTCCATGCCGAGTTCGACGCAGGCCGGGTTCTCGGCGACGTCCCAGCCGAGCAGCCGCATGCCGAAGCCGTGGGCGATCCGGGCGAACGCCTCGCCGATCTTGCCGGTGCCGAGGACGCCCGCGGTGCGGCCGTGCATGTCGCGGCCCATCAGCCCGTTGAGGCGGAAGTCGAAGTCGCGGGTGCGGATGGAGGCGCGGACGATGCGGCGGTTGACCGCCATGGCGAGCGTCCAGGCGAACTCGGCCACGGAGTACGGCGAGTAGTACGACACCCGGGCGACCGTCATGGCGAGGCGTTCGGCGACCGGGAGGTCGATGTTGTTGAAGCCGGTGGAGCGCTGGGCGATCATCTGCGTCCCGCCGACCGCCAGGGTCTGCAGCACGTGGTTGTCCAGGGTGCAGTTGACGCTGGTGCAGATGATCTCGTAGCCGGACGCGATGGGGGCGGTGTCCTGGTTGAGGAAGACGTCCAGGCAGCGGACCTCGTGGTGGCCCTGGAAGGCCTGCTCGATCAGGGGCTTCTCGTCCGCCTGCACGCCGAAGGCGAGAATCTCCACGACTTCTCCGTTCTGCTGGGGCGCCCCTCCGCCGGGGGCACCCCACCGAATATATGCCCGGCATATGTGCCCGGCTTTGATCTCGGTGATCAGCCGAAGAACACGCTGACCTCGTCGTACAGCGCCGGGTCGACCGTCTTCGGGCCGGCCGCCGCCGCGGTGATCGGGACGCGGACGATGTCCGTGCCGCGCAGGGCCACCATCGTGCCGAAGTCGCCGTCGTGGACGGCGTCCACGGCGTGCAGGCCGAACCGGGTGGCCAGCCAGCGGTCGAAGGGGCTGGGCGATCCGCCGCGCTGGACGTGGCCGAGGACCGTGGTGCGGGCCTCCTTGCCGGTGCGGTGCTCGATCTCCCGGGCCAGCCACTCCCCCACGCCGGACAGCCGCACGCCGGAGGCGGGGCCCGCCACCGGCGTGAGCACCGGCCTGCCGTCCCGGGGGACGGCACCGTCGGCGACGACCACGATCGGCGCGTACGACGCGCGGAAGCGGGAGGTGACCCAGGCGCACACCTGGTCCACGTCGAAGGGCTGCTCGGGGATCAGGATGGCGTTGGCGCCGCCGGCCAGGCCGGAGTGCACGGCGATCCAGCCGGTCTCGCCGCCCATCACCTCCACCACGAGCACGCGCTTGTGGGACTCGGCGGTGGTGTGCAGCCGGTCGATGGCCGCGGTGGCGACGCCGACGGCGGTGTCGAAGCCGACCGTGCGGTCGGTGCCGTGCAGGTCGTTGTCGATGGTCTTGGGCACGGCGACGCAGGGCAGCCCGTGGTCCTGGGCGAGGACGGCCGCCGTGCCGAGGGTGTCCCGGCCGCCGATCGTGATGAGGGCCTCCACCTCCAGCTTGGCGAGGTTGTCCCGGATGCGGCGGACGCCGTCCGGGTGCTCCAGGGGATGGGTGCGCGAGGTGCCGAGGAGGGTGCCGCCGCGGGGCAGGGTGCCGCGCACGGCGGGGATGTCCAGAGGGACGGTGTCCCCTTCGAGGGGGCCGCGCCAGCCGTCCACGAAGCCGACGAAGTCGTAGCCGTACTCCTGCACGCCCTTGCGGACGACCGCCCGCACCACGGCGTTCAGGCCCGGACAGTCACGGCCTCCGGTGAGCACTCCGACACGCATGGATCTCCCCGTCCCTTCGCCCCAGCTTCCGTTTCCCGTGGCTCCACGCTATCGGCGTCGCCCCGCTCGCGGCGGCCGGTTCACTCGTCGTCCAGCCCCCGTTCGATCGCATAGCGGACCAGTTCCACCCGGTTGTGCAGCTGGAGCTTGCCCAGGGTGTTCTGGACGTGGTTCTGCACGGTGCGGTGGGAGATGACGAGGCGTTCGGCTATCTGCTTGTAGCTCAGTCCCTTGGCGACCAGCCGCAGCACCTCGGTCTCGCGGTCGGTCAGGCGTGGCGCGTCCGGCCGGCCGGGGTCCGCGGCGGGCGCGGGATCGGCGGCCAGGCGCCGGTACTCGCCGAGGACCAGGCCGGCCAGGCCGGGCGTGAACACCGGGTCGCCGACGGCCGTGCGGCGCACCGCGTCCAGCAGTTCCTCGGTGGACGCCGACTTCAGCAGGTAGCCGGTCGCGCCCGACTTCACCGCCTCCAGCACGTCGGCGTGCTCGCCGCTCGCGGACAGCACGAGCACGCGCAGCGCCGGGTCGTGGCCCACGAGTTCCTTGCAGACCTGCACGCCCGGCTTGGCCGGCAGGTTGAGGTCGAGCACCAGGACGTCGGGCGCGGCGGCTTTGGCGCGGCGCACGGCCTGCTCGCCGTCGCCCGCGGTGGCGACCACCTCGAAGCCGGCCTCGGCCAGGTCGCGGGCCACGGCGTCGCGCCACATGGGGTGGTCGTCGACCACCATGACACTGATCGCGTCCTGCTGTTCACTCATCGCTGTTCCGCCTTCCCCCGTGGGTCCCTCGCGCCCTTCGCGCCCTTCGCGCCCTTCGGCACCGTGAGCTCCACCTCCGTGCCCTGCCCGGGCACCGAGATCACCTCGGCGGTGCCGCCGAGGTCGCGCAGCCGGCCCCGGATCGACAGGGCCACGCCGAGCCGGCCCTCCCCCTCGGCCTGGGAGAGCCGCCCCTCGGGGATGCCGGGCCCGTCGTCCCGTACGGTCACCACGACCTCGCCGGGCTCGTCCTCGACGAGGATCCACGCGCGCGCGTTCTCCCCGGCGTGCCGGCGGACGTTGTCCAGGGCCGCGCCGACGGCCGCGGCCAGCTCCCGCGCGGCCGCGGGCGCCAGCGGCACCGGCGCGCCCGGCTCGGCGAGGCTGACCCTGGCGCCGGCGTACGGGGCGAGCAGCGTGCGCAGGTCGACGGTGCCGTTCTCGCCGGGCCCGTCCGGTCCGTCGGGCTCGTCGACGGCTGTCACGAGCGCGCCCTCGGCGGCGTCCACCGAGACTCGCGGCGCCGGCAGCAGCCCGCCGGAGACCAGCGTGCGCAGCGCCACCTCCTGCTCGCCCGCCATCCGGCCCAGTTCCGCCGCCTCGCCGCCGATGACCGCGCCGCGCCGCTGCACCATGGCCAGCACCTGCAGGACGCTGTCGTGGATGTCCCGGGCGAGCCGCTCCCGTTCCCGGGTCGCGGCCTCGATCTCCAGGGCGCGGGCGAGGGTGCGCTCGGATGCGCGGGCGACCTCGACGACGTAGCCGATGGCGATGGAGGCGACCCAGACGAGGATGACGTTGTGGACGGTGTCGCGGGCCGGGGTGCCGCGTTCGATCAGGTTGGCGGCGGCGACCGGGGTGGAGGCGAACGCGGCCCAGCGCCAGCCGCCCTTGATGGCGTAGGCGAGCACCGAGCCGGCGGTCCATATCGACGGCAGGGTCGGGCCGCCGTCGTCGATGTGCTGCGCGCTGACGGCGAGGGGGGTGAGCACGATGCCGGTGAGCGCGATGGCGAGGTCGACGGCCAGGAAGCGCTTGGTGCAGGCGGCCGCGTTCTGCACGCGCGGCAGGGTGGCGAGCGTCCACACGCACAGCACGGCGTAGAAGGCGATGGCGACGGCGGGGCGGTCGTAGCGGTCGTAGACGGTGACGAACAGGCCGACCGCGTACAGCATGGTCAGCACCCGGTAGGCGGTCAGCGCACGCCACAGCGGCTGCTCGACCGACATTCTCACGACCCGCTCGCGCTTCGGCACGTCCCCCACCCCCCGGCCAGGACGGGCCCGGGGCGTCACGCCCCGGACTTGTCCTTCTTGGCCTGTTCCCTGGCCTGTTCCTTCCCGGCCTTCGCCGCCTCCGCGAGCTGCCGCTTGGCGGCGGTCGCGTAGATGTCGACGTACTCCTGGCCGGAGAGCTTCATGATCTCGTACATGACCTCGTCCGTCACGGCGCGCAGCACGAACCGGTCGTGCTCCATGCCCTGGTAGCGGCTGAAGTCCAGGGGCTTGCCGATGCGGATGCCGGGCCGCATCAGCTTGGGCATCACCTTGCCCGGCGGCTGGATCTTCTCGGTGTCGATCATGGCGACGGGGATGACCGGGGCGCCGGTCGCCAGCGCCACCCGCGCGAGGCCGCCGGGCTTGCCGCGGTAGAGGCGGCCGTCGGGCGAGCGGGTGCCTTCCGGGTAGATGCCGAACAGTTCGCCGCGCTGAAGGACCTCGATGCCGCTCCTGACGGCCGCCTCGCCCGCGCCGCGCGCGCCGGAGCGGTCCACCGGGAGCTGGCCGACGCCCTTGAAGAAGGCGGCGGTCAGCCGGCCCTTCACGCCGGGCGTGGTGAAGTACTCCGCCTTCGCGATGAAGGTCACCTTGCGGTCCAGCACCGCGGGCAGGAAGAACGAGTCCGAGAAGGAGAGGTGGTTGCTCGCCAGGATCGCGGGGCCCTCGGCGGGAATGTTCTCCAGACCCTCCACCCAGGGCCTGAAGGTGACCTTCAGTGGTCCCCCGATGGCGACCTTCATCGCGCCGTACAACAACCGAGTGCCTCCCATGTCCGTGGGTCAGACCTTAACCCGGCCCGTCCGGAAGGCGTCGACGGGCCTGGTCGGTGTCGGTGCCGTCGCGTACGGTGAAGGTCCTGCAGTGCCTCAAGTGCCAGCCCCATTCCACGAACAGGAGACCGATGGTGCCGGTCCTTCCTGGAGCCGAGCCGTACCGCCACGAGGGCGGCGAGGTCGGAGTCCTCCTCTGCCACGGCTTCACGGGTTCCCCCCAGTCGCTGCGCCCCTGGGCGGAGCATCTCGCCGCGCGCGGCCTGACCGTCTCACTGCCGCTGCTGCCCGGGCACGGCACCCGCTGGGAGGACATGCAGCTCACCGGCTGGCAGGACTGGTACGCGGAGGTGGACCGGGAGCTGCGCGGCCTGCTGGAGCGCTGCTCGGAGGTGTTCCTGGCGGGCCTGTCCATGGGCGGCACGCTGGCCCTGCGGCTGGCCGCGAAGCACGGGGACGCGGTGCGCGGCCTGGTGCTGGTGAACCCGGCGAACCGGATGCACGGCCTGGCCGCCCACGCCCTCCCCGTCGTCCGCCACCTGGTCCGCTCGACGAAGGGGATCGCCAGCGACATCGCCAAGGAGGGCAGTACCGAGCTGGGTTACGACCGGGTGCCGCTGGGCGCCGCGCACTCCCTGCGCGCCTTCTTCCGGCTGGTCGACGGCGAGCTGCCGCAGGTCACCCAGCCGCTGCTGGTGCTGCACAGCCCGCAGGACCACGTGGTGCCGCCGGCCGACTCGGCGCGCATCCTGGGCCGCGTCTCCTCGCTGGACGTGACGGAGATCCTGCTGGAACACAGCTACCACGTCGCGACGTTGGACCATGACGCGGACCGGATCTTCGCGGAGAGCCTCGCGTTCATCGGCCGGCTCGCGACCGGTGTCGGCGAGGAGACCGGTGTCGGCAACGAAGGGACGGCGGCAGGTGGCTGAGCACGACTCCGACCGGGAGGACCGGGAGCCGGAGGAGCAGGGCGTGCCGTTCGACGAGGAGGCCGCGTGGGCGGCGATCGTCGCCGGGTACGGCGACGAGCCTCCGGACCCGCCGGGCACCAAGCCCTTCAAGTCGGTCGAGGACCTGGCACTGCTGGAGACCGTCACGAACGACGGCGACGGCGGTGACGACCCGCCGAAGAAGGACGAGCCCGCGAAGCCGCTGGGCGCGTCGGTGGCCTTCGCGCCGGGCGTCGGCCCGCGGGACCAGGCGGTCCCCGAGGCGTCCGACGACGACTTCGACGAGGACGACGAGGACCACTTCGTCCCGCCGGAGCCGCCGCCGCTGCCCGCCGCGGACGCGACCGCGAAGTTCGCCTGGCTGGCGGTGATCGGCGGCCCGGTGCTGCTCCTGCTGGCGGTTCTGCTCGGCTGGGACATGACCTGGTGGCTCGCCACGCTCGGCATCGGCGGCTTCCTGGGCGGCTTCGCCACGCTGGTGACGCGGATGAAGACGGACGACGAGGACGACGGCGACCCCGGCCGCGGCGCCGTCGTGTGAGCCCCGTCTCCGGCTGGGCTCCGACACTCTGAGCGGGCCGGGCGAAGCCCACGGCGGTGCGCCCCCAAGGGGCGCGAGGAACTGCGCGACCAGCCACCACGGCGCGGCACGCAACCGACGGCACCGCCCGGCACGCCCAGCACAACACCGCTCAGCCCACCGGAAGCCTCGACGACCACCCCCCAAAGGGGCGCGAGGAACTGCGCGACCAGCCACCACGGCGCGGCAGGCGACGACGGTACGGCCCCGCACGCGCAGCACGACGCCGCTCAGCCCGCCGGGATTCTGAGGGCGGCCAGGACCGGAAGGTGGTCCGTGGCCGCCCTCAGGTCCGTCTCCGTCACGCCGGGGTGACCGACAGGCACCCCGCAGCCGAGCACCGAGACATCCTTCGTGGCGAAGATCGCGTCGATGCGGCGGTGCGGCCCGGTCCGCGTCCAGGTGTGCTCGCCGCCCCAGGGTGCCGTGGCCCGGCAGTCCTGGAGGGGGCCGGCGAGACGCCGGAAGGTGCGGCCGTCGGGGGGCTCGTTGAGGTCGCCGCCCGCGACCGCGTGCCGTACGCCCATGCCCGCGAGCCGGTCCAGCAGCATGCCGCCCTGCTCGTACCGCTCGTCCTTCTGGAGGGAGAGGTGGCAGCTCAGCACGCCGAGGCGGGCGCCGCCGAAGCGGACCACCGCCGTGGCGAGGCCGCGGCGGTGCAGGCCCGGGGTGAGGGGCAGCAGCACGTCCTCGGTGCGCTCGACGGTGGCCCGCAGGGAGCACAGGAGCGCCGGTCCCGCGGCGGTCGCGCCGCCGCCGAGGACGACCTGCCCCGAGGCCGCCGCCAGCCGGGCGAGCTTCTTGCGCCAGCGGAAGAAACGGGGCGCTTCCTGGAGCAGGACGAGGTCGGGGGCGCAGGCGGCGATGACGCGGGCGAGGGCGCCCGTGTCGTCCCGCATCGAGCGGACGTTGTAGCTCAGGACCCGGACGACGGCTGAACCGTCGGGTTCGGTACGGGAGTTGGCAAGCGGCTCCATGCGGATCAATCTACGCCGCAGGCCGGGGCGCGAGGTGTACCCCGCGCCCCTCGGGGCGTCCCGGAGGACGTCACATGATGGGATCGGGCTCGCGGGCCAGGTCGGCCGCGCCCACCAGGCCGGCCTTGTTGCCGAGCTGGGCCGCGATCACGTCGGCGACCGGGCGCCAGTTGCCGCCCACCAGCCAGCGCTTGTAGGACTTGCGGATCGGGTCCAGGACCAGTTCGCCCTCGTCGGAGAGGCCGCCGCCGACGATGAAGGCGGACGGGTCGAAGAGGGAGGCCAGGTCGGCGAGGCCGGCGCCGGCCCAGCGGGCCAGCTCGCGGTAGGAGTCGACGGCGACCGGGTCGCCCTGGCGGGCGGCCATGGAGATGTGCTTGCCCTCGATGCCGTCGGGGGTGCCGTCGCCCAGCGACAGCAGCAGTTCGGCGTTCTCGGGGGTGGCGTTGGCGCGCTGCTTGGCGTACCGGACGAGCGCGCGCCCCGAGGCGTACTGCTCCCAGCAGCCCTGCGAGCCGCAGCCGCACAGCAGGCCGTCCGGCACCATGCGGATGTGGCCGAACTCGGCGGCCACGCCGAAGTGGCCGCGGCGCAGCTTGTTGCCGATGATGATGCCGCCGCCGAGGCCGGTGCCGAGCGTGATGCAGATGACGTTGCGGTGGCCCTTGCCCGCGCCGAACTTGTACTCGCCCCAGGCCGCCGCGTTCGCGTCGTTCTCCACGACGACCGGCAGGCCCACGCGCGCCTCGACCTTGTCCTTCAGCGGCTCCTGGCGCCAGTCGATGTTCGGCGCGAAGTAGACGGTGGAGCGCTGCCGGTTGACGTAACCGGCCGCGCCGATGCCCACGCCGACGATCTCGTGCCCGGCCCGCGCGCCCTCCACCGCCGAGGAGATGGCGTCCACGATGGCCTCGGGCGTGGTGGGGGTCGGCACCTTGAAGGTCGAGAGGATGTTGCCTTCCTCGTCGACCACGCCGGCCGCGATCTTCGTGCCGCCGATGTCGACGCCGATGGTGAGTCCCATGAATCCCTCAGTTCCGGTCGAGCCCCGCTACGGCCAACCGTACCCGAGGCCCTGCCGTCGGTTCCCCGTCGTCCGGCCGCTGGACAGGCCGGAATCGGGCGGTCGGGGCTGCCCGGGGGCCCTCAGTCGAGATCGATGCGCTGGCCGGGGCCGGTGCCCTCGTCCCGGCCGGGACGCCCGTCCGGGTCCTTGCCCGTCCGGTCCTCGCGGTCCTTGCCCGTCCGGTCCTCGCGGTCCTTGCCCATCAGGTCCTCGCGGTCCCTGCGCGGGTCGCTCGTGCCGTGGGTCCAGCGCTGTTCCTGGGCCTGGACGGCGGAGCGGTAGGCGGCGAGCAGTTCGCTGCCGGCCGCGGCCAGGTGGTCGAAGACGTCCGGGTTGCGTTCGATGACGGGTTCGACGGCGGCCTTGGCCTGCTGGACGACCTGCCGCACCGCCTGCTGCGCGGCGGGGCCGGCGACGGCGCCGAGCAGCGGCGACCGGAGCCCGGAGAACCCCGAGAACGCGGACAGCCGGTCCGCGACGGTGTCGACCAGCCGGCGCAGTTCCTCGGCGGCCGAGCCCGGCGGCGGGCCGTAACTCGCGCGGCGGCGGGCCTTCTCGGCCGCGAGGTCCTCGGCGCACGCCGTCGCCCAGGCGTCGGCGTCGGTCGCCCGCACCTCGTCGTCGGCCTCGCGGCCACCGGCATCCGACGGGGGGAGCTCTTCGCTCATCACGGACTCCTGACTACGGTTCGTCCTTACGACGTTACCCGAATGGCCGTACGGCGTTCAGGGCCTGCCGGGCCACAGCTCCGGGTCCGGCGCGAACCGGATCAGCAGCCGGCCGTCCCGCAGGGAGGCGCCGTCGACGGTGCACCGGCGCAGGGCGGACGGCAGCGTGACGATGCGGTGGAACGGCCCGGCGCTGACGACGAGTTCGTCGCCCCGCCGGATGAGGTCCAGCTCCTCGCGTATGGCGCCGGGGAGCGGGATGTGCCAGACCAGCACGCCGTCCGCGGCGATCCGGTCGGTGACGGGCCACTCGACGGTGGAGGTCGTGTCGTGGACGCCGGGCACGGCGAGCGCGGCGAGGTCGTCGGTGCCGCGCGGGTCGCGGCCGAGGTGGGCGACGCGGTGGACGTCGTGGGACTCCCGCCACTCCGCCAGGGTCTTGCGCTGCTGGGCGAGGGGGCCGGCGAGCCAGGTGTCGGCGGCGTGCTCGGGCAGCACCCGGTTGGCGACCAGCGTCTCGGGGCGCAGACCGCGCAGGGCGAGGGCGAGGCAGGCGGCGCGTACGGCGTCGGCGCCGGCCGGGCCGGGTTCGGCGACCAGCCGTACGACGGTGTCCGGGTCGGTGAGGACCGCCTCGACGGCGCCGAGCTCCAGGTCCCAGCGGGCGGCGGTCTCGTACAGCCACTCCGCGGGCATGGGGACGCCGGCCAGGCGGCCGAGGACGGGCCGCAGGGCGCGGGCCGCCTGCCGCTCGGGTGGCAGGAGGCGGCGCAGGTAGCGGCGCAGTTCCTCGGGCAGGGCCAGCAGCGCGAGCGCCTGCGGGGTGGGCGGCAGGTCGACGACGAGGAGTTCGTGCGCCTCGCCCCGCTCGGCGAGGGCGGCGTCCCGCAGGGCGCGCAGGAGGGCGAGCTCGGCGGCGCCGGGCAGGGGGGTGACCTCCTCGGCGTCCAGGCGGGAGGCGCCCAGGAGGTCGAGGACGTTCGCGGCGCGCTCCTGGAAGGCGGCCAGGTCGTCCCGGAAGCCGGCCGCGGCGTCGGGGCGCCAGGCGGTGAGGTTGGGTGCGACCTGCCGCGGGGCCGGGCCCGTCGGCGCCCCGAGGGCCGCGCCGAGGGTGTCGGTGCGGTCGGCGCTCAGGACGAGGGTGCGGGTGCCGTCGCCCGCGGCACGCAGGGCGGTGGCGGCGGCGACGGTGGTGCGTCCACAACCGCCTGGGCCCGTGATCAGGATGGTGCGCATGGGGTGACGGTACCGGTACCCGGTCGGCCGGCCGGGCTGCCGCGAGGGCGGTTCCCGGCCCGGCTCCGGCTACTTCTTCTCGAACATCCCCCCGGACGTCTCCCCGGACTCCACGCGCTTCTTCAGGCCCGCCAGCGCGCGGTCGATGATCACCTTCTCCGCCTTGCGCTTGATCATCCCCAGCATCGGGATCTTGACGTCGACCGTGAGCTGGTAGGTGACCTCGGTGGCGCCCCGGCCGGCCGGCCTGAGGTGGTAGGAGCCGTCGAGGGAGCGCAGCATCTGGGACTTGACCAGGGTCCAGGAGACCTCGTCGCCGCCGCCCCAGGTGTAGGCGAGGACCTGGTCGTCCTTGATGGCGCCGGCGTCCATGACGAGGCGGACCTGTTCGGCGCGGCCCTGGGCGTCGGTCTTGAGCACCTCCGCCTCCTTCACCTCACCGGTCCAGTCGGGGTAGCGGGCGAAGTCGGCGATCACCCCCATGACATCGGCCGGTGCCGCCTCGATCGTGATGCTCGAGCTGGTGTGTTCCGCCATCGCCGTGGCTCCTCCAGATGCGGGCCGGAAATCAGGTCGTGCGCACGTGTGTGCAGCGTGAAGGCTACCGCGCTCCGACCAGCCGACTTCACCGTGTACCCGGCACACCGCGACGGGTCACCATTCCAGGGCCCACGGCTTCCCGCTGCCGGCGAAGTGCCCCACGTTGACGCACTCGGTCGGACCGATCCGCATCCGCCTGACCAGCGGCTGGTGGACGTGGCCGAACAGGGAGTACCGGGGCCGGGTGCGGCGGATCGCGTCCAGCAGGGCGCGGCTGCCGCGTTCGAAGCGGCGCGCGACGGTGTCGTAGACCAGTTCCGGCACCTCGGGCGGGATGTGCGTGCACAGCACGTCGACCTCGCCCACGGCCTCGATCTTCGCCGCGTACTCCTCGTCGGTGAGCTCGTACGGCGTGCGCATCGGCGTCCTCAGGCCGCCGCCGACGAAGCCGAAGACCCACCCGCCGATCTCCACCCGCTCCCCGTCCAGCACCGTGGTGCCGGGCCCGGCGTACTCCGGCCACAGGGGCGGCATGTCGACGTTGCCGTAGGTGGCGTACGTCGGCGCCGGGAAGGCGGCGAACATCTCGGCGTACTGTCTGCGTACCGCGCGTTCTATCACCGCGGCCCGGTCCGCGCCGATGCCGGCCCACAGCTGGGCCCCGAACTCCCGCGCCTCCTCGAAGCGGCGGGCGGTGCGCAGCGCGACGACGCGGTCGGCGTTCTCCTTGCCGAACAGGTCGGGGAAGATCCCGCGCGAGTGGTCGGCGTAGTCCAGGAAGAGGACCAGGTCGCCCAGGCAGATCAGGGCGTCGGCGCCGTCCTTGGCCCTGGCCAGGTCGCGGGCGTTGCCGTGCACGTCGCTGACCACGTGGACTCGGGTCCTTCGGTTGCCGGACGGTGCGGTTGCCATGGCGATCAAGAGTAGGGCCGAGCGGCACGGGTGAACAATGCCGCCGTCACCTGCGGTTACTGGCCAGTCAGGAAGGCGGTGGACTACCGTGCAGAAAGGAACACCAATCTGTGTGACGCAGCGAACATATCGTCGGGACCCCCTGTCGAAAGAGCTATACCGGCGGGTAACGTCCGGGCCGTCCAGTCGTGCTCAGAATTTCAACCAGTGGATCCCTGAGCACGGCCCGAGCCGTGGACCGCACCGTCGCATCGCACAACGTCGTGGCGCCGGCGCCCTATGAGGAGCAGCAGTCTTGCGCGAGTTCAGCCTTCCGGCTTTGTACGAGGTCCCTGCGGACGGCAACCTGGCCGACATCGTCCGCAGAAACGCCGCGCAGCATCCCGACGTCGCCGTGATCGCCCGCAAGGTGGACGGCGTCTGGCAGGACGTCACCGCCACGGTCTTCCTGGCCGAGGTGCGCGCCGCCGCCAAGGGGCTGATCGCCTCCGGTGTCCAGCCGGGCGACCGGGTCGGGCTGATGTCCCGCACGCGCTACGAGTGGACGCTGCTGGACTTCGCGATCTGGAGCGCGGGCGCGATCACCGTGCCGGTGTACGAGACCAGCTCGCCGGAGCAGGTGGAGTGGATCCTCTCCGACTCGGGCGCGACGGCCTGCGTCACGGAACTGGCCGCCCACACGGCCGCCGTCGAGTCGGTGCGCGACCGGCTGCCCGCCCTCAAGAACGTCTGGCAGATCGAGGCCGGCGCGGTCGAGGAGCTGGGCGCGCTCGGCGCGGACGTCACCGACGCCACGGTCGAGGAGCGCAGCTCGCTCGCCAAGGCCGACGACCCGGCGACGATCGTCTACACCTCGGGCACGACCGGGCGGCCCAAGGGCTGTGTGCTGACCCACCGCAGCTTCTTCGCCGAGTGCGGGAACGTCGTCGAGCGGCTGCGCCCGCTGTTCCGCACCGGCGAGTGCAGCGTGCTGCTGTTCCTCCCGCTGGCGCACGTCTTCGGCCGTCTCATCCAGATCGCGCCGATGATGGCGCCGATCAAGCTGGGCAACGTCCCCGACATCAAGAACCTCACCGACGAGCTGGCCGCCTTCCGGCCGACGCTGATCCTGGGCGTGCCGCGGGTCTTCGAGAAGGTGTACAACTCGGCGCGGGCCAAGGCGCAGGCGGACGGCAAGGGCAAGATCTTCGACAAGGCCGCCGACACCGCGATCGCGTACAGCAAGGCGCTGGACACGCCGGCGGGCCCGTCGCTCGGCCTGAAGATCAAGCACAAGGCGTTCGACAAGCTCGTCTACGGCAAGCTGCGGGCGGTGCTGGGCGGCCGGGGCGAGTACGCGGTCTCGGGCGGCGCCCCGCTGGGCGAGCGGCTCGGGCACTTCTTCCGCGGCATCGGCTTCACCGTCCTGGAGGGCTACGGCCTGACGGAGTCCTGCGCCGCGACCGCGTTCAACCCGTGGGACCGGCAGAAGATCGGCACGGTCGGCCAGCCGCTGCCGGGCTCGGTCGTCAGGATCGCGGACGACGGGGAGGTGCTGCTGCACGGCGAGCACCTGTTCAAGGGCTACTGGAACAACGAGGCCGCGACCGCCGAGGCGCTGGCGGACGGCTGGTTCCACACCGGTGACATCGGCACCCTGGACGAGGACGGCTACCTCAGGATCACCGGCCGCAAGAAGGAGATCATCGTCACCGCGGGCGGCAAGAACGTCGCCCCGGCCGTGATCGAGGACCGCATCCGGGCGCACGCGCTGGTCGCGGAGTGCATGGTGGTGGGCGACGGGCGGCCGTTCGTCGGCGCGCTGATCACCCTCGACGAGGAGTTCCTGGCCCGCTGGTGCGCCGAGCACGGCAAGCCGGCCGGTTCCACCGCGGCGTCGCTGCGCGACGACCCGGAGCTGCTGGCGGCCGTCCAGACGGCGGTCGACGACGGCAACGCCGCGGTGTCGAAGGCGGAGTCGGTGCGGAAGTTCCGCGTTCTGTCCTCCCAGTTCACGGAGGAGTCGGGCCACCTGACGCCGTCGCTGAAGCTGAAGCGGAACGTGGTGGCGAAGGACTACGCGGACGAGATCGAGGCCCTCTACGCCAAGTGAGGCGCGCCGCCGGGCTCGCAGCGCGTCGTGCGGCTCACGCCGCGGCGTCCTCGGCGAGGACCCGGTCCATCGTCCGTTCGGCGAGCGCGGTGATCGTCACGAACGGGTTCACCCCGATCGAGCCGGGCACCAGCGAGCCGTCGGTGACGTACAGCCTCGGGTATCCCTTCACCCGGCCGTAGTCGTCGGTCGCCTTCCCCAGTACGCAGCCGCCCAGCGGGTGGTAGCAGAAGTCGTCCGCGAAGGCCTTGCCGGTCGAGCCGAACAGGTCGTACCGGTAGATGGTGGCGTTGGCCGCGTTGATCCAGTCGAACAGCTTCTTGGCCATGGCGACGGAGACGGCGCTCTGGGCGGCGCTCCAGTCGAGCCGCAGCGAGCCGTCCGCGTACGAGAAGGTGCCCCGCTCCGGGTTCTTGGTGATCGCCAGATAGAGGCTGACCCAGTGCTCCAGCCCCATCGGCAGCGGGGCTATCTCGGCGAAGACGGGGTTGGCGGCGTTGTCCCAGTCGTCGATGCCCATGACCGGCATCGTCGACTGGTCGGCGCCGACGGTGTCCCAGATGTGGTTGGCGCGGCCCAGCATGACGTTGCCGTTGGTGCCCCAGCCGGTGCCGACGCTCGCGTCCAGTTCCGGCAGGGTGCCCGTCTCGCGGGCCCGCAGCAGGAGTTCGGTGGTGCCGAGGCTGCCGCCGCCGAGGAAGAGGTAGCGGCAGCCGTACTGCTTGGTCTCGACGACCGCGCCGGTGGCGTCGATGCGGTCGGCGGTCAGCACCCAGCTCCCGTCGCCCGCCCGGCTGATGCCGGTCACCCGCTCCAGGGTGTGGAGGGTGACGTTCCCGGTGCCGAGCGCCGCGGCCAGGTAGGTCTTGTCGAGGCTGCGCTTGCCGTGGTTGTTGCCGTAGATGACCTCCTGGGCGAGCGCGGATCTCGGGGCGGTGCCGGCCGCCTCGCGCTGCATGTGATCGAAGTCGTAGACGTTCGGCACGAACGTGGTCTTCAGTCCGGCGTTCGCCGCGGCCTTGCGGGAGGTCCGGGTGAACCGGTACCACTCCGTCGACTCGAACCACGCCGGGTCGACGGAGTTCACGCCGAGCATGGAGCGGGCGCGCGGGAAGTAGGTGCCGTACATCTCCGCCGCGTCCACGGTGGGGAACTGCTCGGTGAAGTACGCCTGCGGCGGGGTGACCGCCATGCCGCCGTTGACCAGGGAGCCGCCGCCGACGCCCCGGCCGACGTAGACGGACATGTTCTCGAAGTGCACGCGGTCCAGGACCCCCGGGTAGGGGCTGATGTCGCGGTCGACGACGTCCAGCCACAGGAAGGTGGCCAGCGGCGCCTCGGTGCGGGTGCGGAACCACATGGACCGCTCGTCCGGGGCGATGGTGGAGCAGAAGACCTTGCCGTCGGAGCCGGGCGTGTTCCACAGCTTGCCCATCTCCAGCACGAGGGTGCGGATGCCGGCCCGGCCGAGGCGGAGGGCGGCGACCGCGCCGCCGTAGCCGGAGCCGACCACGACGGCGGGGGCGGATTCGACCGCGGCGGGCTCGGCGGCCCGGGCCGACTGGAGGCCGACGCGGGTGAAGCCGAGGGCCGCGGCGGTCTGCAGGGCGGCCATGCCGAGGATGTGACGTCTCGTCAGCTGACGCTGCATCAGTTTTGGTGTCATGCGCGCAGCATCGGCGGAATGGCGCCCTCCGGCCAGTGCCTAGAGCAACGTCTTCAATTTCTCGGCCAGCAGGTCCCAGCGCCACTTCTCCTCGACCCACTCCCGTCCCCGCTCCCCCATGCGGCGGCGCAGTTCGGGGTCGCCGAGGAGCGTGACGATGCGGTCGGCGGCCTGCGCGGGGGAGCCGCCGGGCACCACCCAGCCGGTCTCGCCGTCGAGCACGGCGTCGGGCGCGCCGCCCGAGTCGCCGGCCACGACGGGCAGCCCGGTCGCCGACGCCTCCAGGTAGACGATCCCGAGCCCCTCCACGTCCAGTCCGCCCCGGCGCGTGCGGCACGGCATCGCGAAGACGTCCCCGGCGCCGTAGTGCGCGGGCAGCTCGGACCAGGGCACGGCGCCGGTGAAGCGCACGGAGCCGGCCACGCCGGTCTCGGCGGCGAGCCCGCGCAGGTCCTTCTCGTACGGGCCGCCGCCGACGATCAGCAGCACGGCCTCCGGCTCGGCGGCGAGGATCCGGGGCATGGCCAGGATGAGGGTGTCCTGCCCCTTGCGCGGCACCAGCCGGGACACGCACACCACCACGGGCCGGTCCGTCAGCCCGAGCCGGGCGCGCACCTCGTCGCCGCCGGACGACGGGTGGAAGACCTTCTCGTCGACCCCGGGCGGCAGCTGCACCATCCGCGAGGCCGCCTCGGGGGTCAGCGCGGCCGCGATCCGCGAGCGGGTGTACTCGCCGAGGTAGGTGATGGTGTCCGTCGACTCCCCGATCCGGCGCAGCAGGCTCCGCGCGGCCGGCAGCTGGGCCCACCCCGCCTCGTGGCCGTGGGTGGTGGCCACGAGGCGCCGCGCGCCCGCCCTGCGCAGGGCCGGCGCCATCAGCCCGAGCGGCGCGGCCGCCCCGAACCACACCGAGGTGCAGCCGTGCTCCCGCAGCAGCCCGGCCGCCCGCCGGGTCGCGGCCGGCGTCGGCAGCAGCATCGTCGTACGGTCCCGTACGACCGTGAAGGGCTGCTCGGCGTCGAACGCGGCCGTCGCCTCGGCACCCTCCGGCCCGCGCTTCCAGGTGGAGGCGTAGACGACGAGACGCTCGGGGTCGAGCCGCAGCGCCATGTTGTGCAGGAACGCCTGGATGCCGCCCGG
Organism: Streptomyces sp. NPDC020490; assembly: GCF_044335305.1. NCBI lineage: Bacteria > Bacillati > Actinomycetota > Actinomycetes > Kitasatosporales > Streptomycetaceae > Streptomyces > Streptomyces sp. NPDC020490. The sequence goes on from NZ_JBIRUY010000023.1 coordinate 106,226, forward strand.
GCGGGGCGGGAAGTCGTTGGTCACTATCAGGGTCTTGTGCATCGCGGCCGACCTTATCCAACGCCACCCGCACGGCGCCCACGGGCGGCCGGACGCAGGGCTTTCGGCCACCCTGGGAGTCGAGCGCCGGCGGCGGCCCGCGACTCCCGGTGCGTTCCATGGCTCGCGCACAGGCCGGCGGGACATCATGGCTCCCCGGGCAAGGAACGGATGAACAGGGGCACAGGTGGACATGACGGGCGCGAAGCGCTCCCTGGCCGGGCTGCTGGGGACCTGGACCGTGAGCCGGCTGGTGCTGCTGCTGTTCGTCTTCGGGGTGCTGCGCTTCCCGGGGCCGGACGTCACCACCGACGTGTCGGTGATCTACCGCGGCTGGTACGAGGTGCTGCGCCAGGGCACGTTCCCGCTCGACGACGTCACCTGGCAGTACCCGCCCGCCGCCGCCCTCGCCATCCTCTCCCCCGCCCTGCTGGGCTTCCTGGGCTACGCCGCGGCCTTCTTCGTCCTCGCCTTCCTGGCCGACCTCACGGTCCTGTGCCTGCTGCTGTACGCGGGCCTGCGCCCCGGCAGGCGGCTGCGCGGGGCCTGGGTGTGGGTGGCGGGCGTCCCGCTGCTGGGACCGACGGTGTACGCCCGCTACGACGTGATGGTGACCGCGGTGGCGGTGGCCGCGCTGCTCGCGGGCGCCCGGCATCCGCGGGCGATGGGCGCGCTGGCCGGCTTCGGCGCGATGCTCAAGGTGTGGCCCGTGCTGCTGCTGGTCGGCGCGCGCGGGCGGAGCGCCTGGGGCGCGGCCGCGGCCACCGGCTGCGCGCTGGCCGCCGTGTTCGCCGTGTCGATGCCCGGGGCCTTCTCCTTCCTGGCCTTCCAGCGGGAGCGCGGCACGGAGGTGGAGTCGCTGGGCGCGCTGGTCCTCCACCTGGCCCGGCAGTTCGGCTGGCGCGGTGAGGTGCTGCTCCACTACGGCTCGGTGGAGTTCCTCGGCCCGTACGTGAGCGCCGTCAGCACGGCCGCCCTGGGGCTGGCGGTGGCCGCCTTCGGCTGGCTGCTGCTGTGGCGGCTGCGGGCGAACCGCTTCGCGCCGCACACCCTCGCGGACGCGGCGTTCACCGCGGTGCTGCTGTTCACCGTCACCAGCCGGGTGATCAGCCCCCAGTACATGGTGTGGCTGATCGGGCTGGCGGCCGTCTGCCTGTGCTTCCGCGGCAGCCGGATGGGGCTGCCGGCCTGTCTGGTCCTGGTCGCGGCCTTCCTGACGGCGCTGGAGTTCCCGGTCTGGTTCGGGCACGTCGTCGCGAGCGACCCCCTCGGGGTGACCCTGCTGATCGCCCGCAACGGCCTGCTGGTGGTCACCACCCTGCTGGCGGCCCTGGAGCTGTGGCAGTCGACGGCCTCCCGCACCCCCGTCCCGTCCCTCCCCGCCCAGACCACCCGCCCGCGGGAGACGTCGGCGTCCTCCTGACCGGGCCGCGGGCCGGGTGGGCCGGAGCGGACAGGACACGGCTCGCGGAGACCGCTCGCGGAGGCCGGCGCCCGGGCGGGTCAGGTGAGCCGGTCCTCCGCGTAGGCCCGCCACTGGGCGGTGAACCGCTCCGGTGTCGTCCCCAGCACCTTCTGCATCGCGTCCTCGACCGCGCCCGCCCGCCGCTCGTGGTCGCCCACCGCGCGGTAGAACTCCCGCAGCCGCACCTCGCCCCACCGCTCGGCGATCAGCCGGCAGGCCAGCCAGCCGCTCTCGTAGGCCCGCGCCAGTTCGCCGGCGTCCCCGCTGAAGGCGAAGTCCTTGTCGGTGGGCAGCGCGGCCGGCAGGTGCCCGTCGGCGACGGCGCGGGCCAGTTCGGGCGCCGCCTGCGCGGCGGTGCGCCCGGTGCCGCGGTAGCCGGCCCAGTCGGCGTACCCCTCCGACAGCCACAGCGGCGTCGCGGCGGAGGTGTGGGCGCGCGTGGCGACGTGGGTGGTCTCGTGCGTGAGCACGACCTGCTTGCCGAGGCCGCCGAGGACGGCGTAGGCGTCGGGATTGACGATGATGCGGTCCGCGGGCGCCGTGGGCGGGCCGCCCACCTCGCCCGTGGTGACGGCCGCGATCCCGCGGTAGGAGGAGGCGGGCGAGCCGAGCAGACCGGCCATGCCCTCCAGCGACTTCGGCACCAGGACGACGACGCGCCGGGCCCAGTCGGTGCCCCAGGCCGCCGACACCGCCGGCACCGCGCGGTCCGCCAGATCGGCGTACCTGTGCAGCGCCTCGCCGGACTGGCCGACCCCCAGGACGATCCCGCGCCGGGCGCGCACGACGTCCACCTCGCCCTGGTCCCACAACTGCTGGGCGGACTTCTTCGCGGGCGTCTCGGCGTCCACGTACCACTGCCCGTCCGGCCGCCGGGACAGCGTCAGGGTGCGGCCGGCGGTGACCGGGGCCCTGTCGTAGCCGAGGACGCTGTAGCGCAGCTCGGCGTCGGCGGTGGCCCGGTCGCCGGTGCGGTGCAGGCCGGTGATGCGGTAGGACCAGCCGGCGAACGGCACCCCGCGCAGGTTCTCGAACCAGCTCAGGGCGCCGGTCCGCAGGAAGGCCGCCCGGTCGCGGTCGAGGACCGCGGCCGCCCGCCGGTCGAGGATCCGCTGCACGTCGGCCCGGGCGCTGTCGGCCGCGGGCCGCCCGCCGCAGGACACCAGGCAGCCGAGCAGCAGCGCGAGCGCGACCACCTGGCGCGCCGGCGCCCGTCCGCGACCTCTCACCCGCCGATCGTAAGGCCGGGACGCCGCCCCGGTCAGACCCTGGTGACGGAGGAGACCGGCATCATGTCCACCGGGTCGTAGCGCACCGGCGCGCCAGGGTGGGGCGCGTGGATCACCTGGCCGTTGCCCACGTACATCGCCACGTGGCTGGCGTCGGACCGGTAGGTGACCAGGTCGCCGGGGCGCGCCTGGGACAGCGGGATCAGCCGGCCGGCGTGGCGCTGCGCCTGCGAGGTGCGCGGCAGGGCGACGCCGGCCTGCGCGTACGACCACTGCATCAGGCCCGAACAGTCGAACCCGGCGGGGCCGTTGGCGCCCCATACGTACGGCCTGCCGAGGGCGGAGCGGGCCGCGGCGACGGCAACGGCCGCGCGGGCCGAGGACGGGACGGCGCCGCCGGGGCCCAGCACGCCGGTGCGGCCGCCGCGGGAGGCGCGCTGGTAGGCGACGCGCTCGGCGTACGGCAGGGAGTTGAGCAGCCGCCGCGCCCGGGCGAGTTTCTTCTCGACCGTCCGTTTGTGTCCGACGACCGCCTTGCGGGTCTTGTCCAGTTCGGCGAGTTTCCCGCTCACCTCCGCGCGCTCCTGGGCGAGTTCGCGCATCGCCGACCGCAGCCTCCTGAGCTCGCCGGCCTCGCGGGCGCCGATGCGGTCCAGGACGGAGGCCTTGTCGAGGTAGTCCTCCGGGTCGTCGGAGAACAGCAGGGCCAGCGAGGGGTCCAGGCCGCCGGAGCGGTACTGGGCGCCGGCGAGCGCACCCAGCGCCTCCCGCATGCGGTTGATCCGCTCCTGCTCGCGGGCGACGCGGTCCTGCGCCGTGCTCACCTGCTCGCGCAGCGCGTCGGCCCGCTCATCGGCCTTGTCGTAGGCCTCGGTCGCCTTCTCGGCCTGCTCGTAGAGCTTGTCGACCTCGGCGCGGACGTCGTCGTGCGGCGCGGCCGACGCGGGTACGGGGCCGAGGGCGGCGGCCGCGGCGGACAGTACGCCGAGGGCGACACAGGCCCCGCGGTCGAACCCGGACGGTGCAAGGCGGCGATGTGACCCCACGGGAAGCCGCGCTCCTTCCGCTGGCGGACGAGGAAACGCGGCAGACAGTAGCCCCGTGCCCGCCCCCGGCCAAAGACCCGGGCGACCACACAGCGTGACGCCCCGCCTCTGACGCGCAGGTCATGGGCGGGGCGTGGGGGTCAGCGCGGGATCACGCGATTCGCCCGTTCGGGCGGAAGGCGGGTGTCAGATCCGGACGCCGAACTGGAACGGCATGTTGTTGATCGACTCGTAGCGCACGACGGTGCCGGTGCGCGGGGCGTGCAGCACCTGGCCGTTGCCGGCGTAGAAGCCGACGTGATGCTGGTCGCTGTAGAAGATGACCAGGTCGCCGACCTGGAGGTCGCTCTGGCTGTAGATGCGGGTGCCGGCGTTGGCCTGGGCCTGCGAGGTGCGCGGGATGGAGACGCCGGCCTGCGCGTACGCCCACGAGGTGAGGCCGGAGCAGTCGAAGGAGCTCGGGCCGGAGGCGCCGTAGACGTAGGGCGAGCCGATCTTGCTCTGGGCGGCGGAGAAGGCCGCGGCGGCCCGGCTGGAGGCGGGGGTGGAGTTGCCGAGGTCGACCCGGGAGCTGGCGGAGCGGCTGGCGCGGGCGTCCTCCGCGGCGATCGCCGCCTTCTCCGCGGCCGTCAGGGAGTTGAGCAGCTTCTGCGCCTCGGCGAGCTTGCTCTGGACTTCCTTCTTCTTCTTGCCCAGCTCGGTGCGGGTGGCCGCGAGGTCCTTGAGCTTGTCGGAGGCCTCGGCGCGCTCCTGGGCGAGCTCGCGCTGCTTCTCCTGGATCTTCTTCAGCGCCTCGACCTGCTGGGCGCTGAGCTGGTCGGCGGTGGACGCCTTGTCCAGGTAGTCGTCCGGGTTGGACGACAGGAACAGCTGGAGGGAGGAGTCGATGGTGCCGGAGCGGTACTGCGCCGCGGCCGCCAGCCCTATGGAGTCGCGCAGCTCGTTGAGCTCCTCCTGGCCGCGGGCGACGTCGTCCTGGATGGTGGAGATCTCCTTCTGGAGCTTCTCCTGCTTCTCCTTGGCCCCGTTGTACTTCTCGGTGGCCTGCTCCGCCTGCTCGTAGAGCTTGTCGACCTTCGCCTTGACCTCGTCCTTGCTCGGCTTCTCGCTCGGCGCGGCGTTGGCGGCCTGCGCACTGATGGCGACGGCGGCGGCTGCCGCGGTGGTCAGCACGGTCACACGTGCCCGGCTCGGCTGCTTGGGTCGACGATGGGACGCCACGGAGGCGAACTCCTTCTTCCGAGGGATCACCCGCTTGGAGGTTCGAGGCCAGACCCTAGTGATGTTCCTGTGATCAGTTCAAATCCTCACACCAAAAAACCCCGTCACGCAATGCATTCTTTGCACACAACTCACATGAGGTGATGCACGGTTGACGCTACGTTGCGTGACGGTCCCGTCAATTCGGGCATTGAACCTCGACCTTGACGTTTTCAGGACAGGCGCTTGAGAAGCACCGCAGAAGCCACCGGCCGCGCCCCGGCCCGGGCCACCCCGTCGGCCACCTCGCGGTCGGTCGAGGCGACGATGACCGGCCGGCCGGGCGGCTCCGCGCGCACCAGCTGGCGGATCAGCTCGTCGGCGGTGACACCCGGCTTGGAGAACAGCACCCGCACCCCGCGCGGCGGCGCCAGCAGCACCGGCGCGGCCAGTTCGGCCCCGTCGAAGACGCACGTCACCTCGGCGCCGGTCTGCGCCGCCAGCTGCGAGAGCTGGCCGAGCAGCCGCAACCGCTGCTTCTCCAGGGGCATCTGGGGATAGCCGGTCTTGGTGACGTTGTAGCCGTCGACGACCAGATGCGCCTGCGGCAGCGCGAGGAGCTGGTCGAGGATCGCCGGGTCGTGCTCGGACAGCGCCCGCGCGGCGATGTCCTTCGGGCTCATCCGTCCCGGCTCGACCGCGTCGACGGTCTCGGCGGGCCGCACGGACACCGGCGGCAGGGCGAGTTCGCGCCGCAGGCCCTGCGCCGCGTCCAGCACGGTGTCGAGCAGCAGCCGCACGCGCATGTCCTCGACGCTGCGCCCCTCCCGCGCCGCCTTGCGCGTGGCCTCCAGGGCCGCCTCCGCCTCGCCGAGCCGCGCCTTCAGCCGCCGCGTCTCGCTCTCCGCGGCGGACACCTGGGCGTGCCCGTCGGCGCGCACGGCCTCGATCTCGCCCTGCGCCTTGCGCAGCGCCGCCTCGCCGCGTTTGACGTCGCTGAGGGCGGCGCGCAGCTTGCGGTGAAGCGATTCGGCCTCCTTGCGGGCCGCGTCCAGCTCGGTGCGCAGCCGCTCGGTCTCGGCCCGGGTCTGCTCACGGGCGCGGGCGAGCTCCTCGCGCAGCCGCTCCAGCTCGGCCCGGCTCTCCTCGTCGGCACGTTCGGCGTCGGCCCGCTGGGCCTCCTCGCCGGCCGCGGTCACCAGCTTCACCCAGCCGGCGGGGCGCAGCACATAGGCCGCGGCCGCCACGTCGAGCGGATCCGCGGCCGGGGGCGGGGAACCGGAGTCGAGAGCGCCGGCCAGCTCCGGCTGGGCCTCCCGGAACTTCTCCCCGATGCGCTGGCGGAACAGCGGATCGGTCTCCAGAGCGGCCGCCATCGCGTTGCCGGCGAACTTCGCCCGCCGGTTCGGCGCGAACCGCGCGTACTGCCTGAGCTGCGCCGGCAGCTCGGTGAGCGTCAGCCCGCCGAACCCGTCCGAGACGATCTGTACGACCTTTTTGCGCACTCCGTCGGGCAGCGGACGGTCGAGCACCTCAGCGGCGCCGTCGCCCGGCCCCCCGCCTGCGGTCTCCACCATCGGTCACACCCCACTAGCTGTGCGAGGGCCCGCTCCCCCTCAGGAGGAGCCGGCACCCGGCCTGTCCACGAGTTCCACCTGGTCCACGGCGTTGCACCAGCGGCAGCGCACCGATTCGATGGTCTCACTGACCACTTCGCGCTCCTCGACCGTCGGCTCACCGGCAAGGTCGAGGTGGAGGTACTCGACGACCTTCGACGAGCGGGTCACGTCGAAACGCGTGAGGTTGCCGCAGAGGGTGCAGCGCCACCGCGTCGTGGCGGTCGGCAGGGGAACCGTCATCGTGACTGTGCTCTTTCCTTCTGGGTCTTCCATTGTCGGCGACGCCCCGGCCCGGCGGGGCGTGTGGCCGTAACCCTACGGCCTGGCAGGTAGTCGCCGCTGGTCCGTCCACGGCGGCGAGGCGGTCTGGGCTGATGCGTCCCCTTACGTCATGCTCTGTGTTCGTGATCGGCGACATCATCGGCAACTGGAGCCGGACCGTCCGCAGAGCGATCCGGGCCCCCTCGGCCCCGGTGACGTACGGGCTGATCGTCCTGTGCTGCCTGATCTTCCTGATCGGCCCGGCGGCGGGCCTGAACCCCGCCTACGGCTCCGGGGACACACTGCTCGCCGCCCAGCGGGCCTACTTCCGCCGCTGGGGCGTGGTGCCCGCGCAGCTGTTCGAGGGCTCGGCGCGGGCCGCGCTCACCCCGGCCACCGCCCTGTTCGTCCACGGCAGCTGGGTCCACCTGCTGGGCAACATGCTCTTCCTCTACGTCTTCGGCGTGATGACCGAGGAACGGATGGGCCGCGTGCGGTTCACCCTGTTCTACGTCGGCTGCGGCTACCTCGCCCTGCTGGGCTACTCGGCGGCCAATGCCGCCTCCGGGCAGTCGCTGGTCGGCGCGTCCGGGGCGATCTCGGCGGTCCTCGGTGCGTTCCTGTACCTCTTCCCCGGGGCACGGGTGACCAGTCTCCTGCCGTTCCTGCTGTTCCTGCCGCTGCGGTTCCCGGCGTGGGTCGTGCTGCCGTTCTGGGCGGCCCTGCAGTGGGTGGCGGCGGGGCGGGCGGCCGAGGGGCCCGGCGTGGCCTATCTGGCGCACCTGATGGGCTTCGGGCTGGGGTTCGTGCTGGCCTGGGTGCGGTTCGGGGGTGGGGATAAAGTGAAGTCCGCCCGAGCTCCGGCCACCGAGGGAGAGAACCAGCCGTGATCACCGCGATCGTCCTCATCAAGACCAGCGTGGACCGGATCCCCGAGATCGCGGAGTCGATCGCCGCTCTGGAGAGCGTCAGCGAGGTCTTCTCCGTGACCGGCACCTACGACCTGATCGCCATGGTGCGGGTCAGGCAGCACGAGGACCTGGCGGAGGTCATCCCGGGACGCATCAGCAAGATCCCGGGCGTGGAGGCGACGGACACGCACGTCGCCTTCCGCACCTACTCGCAGCACGACCTGGAGGCGGCGTTCGCGATCGGCCTCGACTCCTGACCGCCGCCCCACGGGCGCTGCCGGCTCACACCGCGGGGACGCAGCGGCCGTCCTGCGTCCGGTAGCGCAGCTTCGCCCCGTGGCGCACCAACTCCCGCACGGCGTCGACGAAGCGTTCCACGTGCTCGTCGGGCGTTCCGGCGCCGAAGCTGACCCGGACGGCGTTCAGCGAGTTCTCGCCCGGCGCGGCCTCTGGGGCGCCGCACTCGCCCCGGGTCCGCGGGCCGTCGCCCAGCAGGGTGCGGACGAGGGGGTGGGCGCAGAAGAGGCCGTCGCGGACGCCGATGCCGTACTCGGCGGACAGGGCGGCGGCGAAGTGGGAGCTGTTCCAGCCCTCCACGACGAAGGAGATGACGCCGACGCGGGGCGCGTCGTCGCCGAACAGCGACAGCACCCTGACCTCCGGGACCTCGGCCAGTCCCGCCCGCACCTTGCCGATCAGGTACTGCTCGCGGGCCACCAGCGCGTCGAAGCCGGCCTCGGTGAGCGCCTTGCAGGCCGACGCGACCGCGTAGGCGCCGATGACGTTCGGCGAGCCCGCCTCGTGCCGGGCGGCACTGTCGTGCCACTCCACGTCCACTCCCCCGTCCGCGCGCCGGGTCACCCGGCGGCTGGCGCCGCCGCCCGCGAGGTACGGCTCGGCCGCGCGCAGCCAGTCGGCGCGGCCGGCCAGGACGCCGGAGCCGAAGGGGGCGTACAGCTTGTGGCCGGAGAAGGCGATCCAGTCGACGTCCAGGTCGCGGACGCTCACCGGGTGGTGCGGGGCGAGCTGGGCGGCGTCCAGGACGATGCGGGCGCCGTGCGCGTGGGCGGCGGCGGCCAGCTCGCGCACCGGCCACAGCTCGCCGGTGACGTTCGAGGCGCCGGTGACGCAGACCAGGGCGGGTCCGTGCGGGTCGCGGGCGGCCAGGGCGCGCTCCAGGGTCTCGACGGCCCGCCGCGGGCTGCGCGGGGCGTCGAGGAAGGTGACGCGGGCGTCCCGCCACGGCAGCAGCGAGGCGTGGTGCTCGGTCTCGAAGACGAAGACCTGGCAGCCGGCCGGGAGGGCGGCGGCGAGCAGGTTGAGCGAGTCGGTGGTGGAGCGGGTGAAGACCAGCTGGTCGTCGGCGCGGCGGTCGAGGAACTCGGCGACTGTCCGGCGGGCGTTCTCGAACAGGTCGGTGGACAGCTGGGAGAGGTAGCCGGCGCCGCGGTGGACGCTGCCGTAGTACGGCGCGTACGCGGCCACGTCGTCCCAGACGCGCCGCAGGGCGGGGGCGCTGGCCGCGTAGTCGAGCGCGGCGTAGGCGACCTCGCCGCCGGTGACGAGCGGGACGGTGACATCCCCGCCCAGTACGGGCAGCGGGGCGCAAATGGTCTGGGCGACGGCAGCGGTGCAGACGGACATGGCGAACTCCTGTGAAGGGCAAGGGGATTCACCGCGCGAGCGGGTACGGCTCAAGCGCGGGAAAGGTGAAAGGGGGTACGCGGAGGCGGGGCTCTACGCCCTATCGCATTCGCTTGCTCACAGAAGGCTCCTCGACGACCAGGACCCCTGGTGTGCGAGGGGTCCGCGCTTGCCGTGGACCTCGCTGCCCACGGCCTGGTCCTCACCCGGGGCACCCCGCCACGGACGGAGGGTTGCCGGACAGTCGGCCGGGGCCTTATGACTGTCACTCATGACCTGGACAGGAACGTACGCGAGGTGATCGCGGTCCCGCAACTCCTGTCCGGATCACGGGACCGCGCGCACCTCGGTCAGGCGTTGCTGGCGGCCACCCAGCGCTCCAGCGTGCGCTGGGCCGCGCCGGAGTCGATCGACTCCGCGGCCTTGGCCATGCCCTCACGGATCTGCTCGGCGAGCGACCCCGGGCCCGGCTCCAGGGCCACCAGTGCCGCCGCCGCGTTCAGCAGCACGGCGTCCCGTACCGGCCCCGTCTCGCCGTCCAGCAGCTTCCGGGCGACCTCCGCGTTGTAGGAGGCGTCGGCGCCGCGCAGCGCCTCCACCGGCACCAGGTCGATGCCGACGTCGCGCGGGTCGAAGACCTCCTCGCCGACCTTGCCGTCGCGGACCACCCAGACCCGGGAGGTGGCGGTGGTGGTCAGCTCGTCGAGGCCGTCGTCGCCGCGGAACACCAGCGAGGAGTGGCCGCGCTCGGCGAAGACGCCGGCCACGATCGGCGCCATGCGCGGGTCGGCGACGCCCACCGCCTGCGCCTTGACCTTCGCGGGGTTGGTCAGCGGGCCGAGCGCGTTGAACACCGTGCGGATGCCCAGCTGCCCGCGGGCGGCGCCCGCGTGGCGCAGCGCCGGGTGGAACTTGATCGCGAAGCAGAAGGTGATGCCGGCCTCCTCGGCGACCGCCGGGACCCGCTCCAGCGGCAGCTCCAGGTTGACGCCCAGCTTCTCCAGGACGTCGGACGCGCCGGAGGCGGAGGACGCGGCCCGGTTGCCGTGCTTGACGACCTTCGCGCCCGTGCCGGCCACCACGATCGACGACATGGTGGAGATGTTGACCGTCTTCGCCCCGTCGCCGCCGGTGCCGACGATGTCGACGGCCGGGCCCGGCACCTCGATGACGTTGGCGTGCTCGTACATCGTCCGGACGAGTCCGTTGATCTCCTCGACCGTCTCGCCCTTGGCCCGCAGGGCCACCACGAAGCCGGCGATCTGCGCGTCGGTCGCCTCGCCGCGCATGATCAGGTCCATCGCCCAGGCGGTGTCGTCGGCGCTCAGGTCGCGGCCGGCCAGCAGGCCGTTCAGCAGGGCGGGCCAGGAGCGGCCCGCCGCGGTGTCGCCTCCAGCGGGGGTCACAGCGCTCATAAGGCCGCTCCAGATGTCGTAGAAGAGAGTGTGCCTCCACCCTATCCAGCCGGGCGGCACGGCAGAGGGCCCCGTCCGTAGACCGGACGGGGCCCTGTGCGGGGCGTGGCGACGCCTCAGCGATCAGTGGTGGCCGTGGCCGCTCGTGATCTCCTTGTACTCCTCGACGGTCGGCTTCGCGATCTGGGACTCCTCGCCGTAGTACGCCTCGCTCAGCTTGGCGCGCAGCTTCTGGGAGCTCTTGACCTTGCGCTCGACGCCGTTCTCGTCGACCGTCGGGCCGATCTCGACCGGCTTGTACTGCTCGTGCGCCGTGAGGGTGTGCAGCTGCTCCTGGCTGAGCGGCTCGTGGACCTCGATGAACTCACCGTGCGGCAGGCGCTTGATGATGCCCGCCTCGCGGCCGTGCAGCACCTTCTCCTTGTCCCGGCGCTGCAGGCCGAGGCAGATCCGCTTGGTGACCACGAACACCAGCACCGGCATGACGAAGAACGCGATCCGGATGAACCAGGTGATGGCGTTGATCGACAGGTGGAAGTGCGTGGCGAACAGGTCGTTGCCGCCGCCGATCAGCATCACGAAGTACCAGGCGATCCACGCGGCGCCGAACGCGGTGCGCGTCGGGGCGTTGCGCGGGCGGTCCAGGATGTGGTGCTCGCGCTTGTCGCCGGTGACCCAGGACTCGATGAACGGGTAGACCGCGATCGTGACCAGCACCAGCGGGAAGATCACCAGCGGGATGAACACGCCCAGGACGAGCGTGTGGCCCCAGAAGTTGACCTCCCAGCCGGGCATCGTGCGGATCAGGCCCTCGGAGAAGCCCATGTACCAGTCGGGCTGGGCACCGGTGGACACCTGGTCCGGACGGTAGGGGCCCATGGCCCAGATCGGGTTGATCGAGGCGATCGCCGCGATGGCCGCGATCACGCCGAAGACCAGGAAGAAGAAGCCTCCGGCCTTCGCCATGTACACCGGCAGCAGCGGCATGCCGACGACGTTGTTGTTCGTCTTGCCGGGGCCCGCGAACTGCGTGTGCTTGTGGTAGAAGACCAGGATCAGGTGGCCGACCACCAGGCCGAGCATGATGCCCGGCAGCAGCAGGATGTGGATCGAGTAGAAGCGGGCCACGAAGTCGCCGCCCGGGAACTCGCCGCCGAAGAGGAAGAACGACAGGTACGTGCCGACGATCGGCACGGACAGGATCGCGCCCTCCATGAAGCGGACACCGGTGCCGGAGAGCAGGTCGTCCGGGAGCGAGTAGCCGGTGAAGCCGGTGAACATGCCCAGGACGAACAGCAGGAAGCCGAACAGCCAGTTGATCTCACGCGGCTTGCGGAACGCGCCGGTGAAGAACACGCGCATCATGTGCACGAACATGCCGGCGAGGAAGATCAGCGCGGCCCAGTGGTGGATCTGCCGGATGAGCAGGCCACCGCGCACGTCGAAGGAGATGTGCAGGGTCGAGTTGAACGCCTCGGACATCAGCTGGCCCTGCAGCGGGATGTAGCTGCCGTGGTACTCCACCTCGTTCATCGACGGGTGGAAGAACAGCGTCAGGTACACACCCGTGAGGATGATGATGATGAAGCTGTACAGGCACACTTCGCCCAACATGAACGACCAGTGGTCGGGGAAGATCTTGCGCATGTTGGTCTTGGCCAGGGAGTAGATCCCCAGCCGGCCGTCGGCCCAGTCGGCGAGGCGCTCGCCGCCGGAGGCCTTCCCGCGGGCGCGGGACTCTTGGTTCGTCGTAGTACTCATCCGCGCTCCCAGAAAGCAGGACCGACGGGCTCCTCGAAGTCGCCGAGCGCCTGGAGGTAGCCCTCGTCGTTCACGCCGATGCGCAGCTGCGGCAGGGCGTGACCGGCGGGGCCGAAGATCACCCGGGCACCGTCGGAGAGGTCGAAGGTGGACTGGTGGCAGGGGCACAGCACGTGGTGCGTCTGCTGCTCGTACAGCGAGATCGGGCAGCCGACGTGGGTGCAGATCTTGGAGTACGCCACGATGCCCTCGTGCGACCACTCGAGCTCGCGCTTGTCCTTGATGTTGTCCGGCTGGAGCCGGACGATCATCAGGGCCGCCTTGGCGATCTCTTTCTGGAAGTCCTCGTCGTTCTCCTCCAGGCCCTCGGGCTTGGCGAAGGTGAGCGAGCCGACAGCGACGTCGGAGGGGCGCAGCGGCTCGTTCGTGTTCATGTTGACGAGCAGCTTGCCCTTGGACCACATGGTCTGGCGCAGCGAGGTGCCGGGCAGCGGACCGAGGTCGCGCAGCAGCACCAGGCCGGACAGCGGCACCAGGGTGAGCGCGCCGAGCATCGTGTTGCGGATCAGCTTGCGGCGGCCGATCACCGACTCCTTGGCGCCCTGCTTGAAGTCCGCGTGGACCTTCGCCCGGACCTCGGGGGAGGCCTCGATCGGGTGACGCTCGTCGACGATCTCCACGTCCGACATCAGGGTGCGGGCCCAGTGGACCGCGCCCGCGCCGATGCAGAACAGCGCCAGTCCGAGGGTCAGGCCCAGCGCGAAGTTCATCGCGCTGATGTGCCCGATCGGGAAGACGTAGATCGACTTGTCGTCCGGGACCGCCACGTAGGAGGCGATGAAGCCGATGGTGGCCAGCATCGACACCGTGAACAGCAGGGCGACCGTGCGCTCGGACCGCTTGGCGGCCCGCTCGTCGATGTCCTGGATCCGGTGCTCGTGGGGCGGCAGGCCGGGGTCGGCGAACGGGTTCTTCTCGTCCGCGACGGTCACCGCGCCCGGCGCGGTCTCCTGCCCGGCGGGCAGGTTCTCTTCTGGAATGTCTTGGCTACTCATGACTTCTTGGCCTTTGCGGTCCGAGCGGCGACCCAGACGGCGACCGCGATCAGCGTGCCGAGTCCGAAGACCCAGGCGAACAGACCCTCACTGACCGGACCGAGTCCGCCCAGCTCGAGGCCGCCGGGGCTCTCGGTCTCGTCCCCGTTGACCGCGTTCAGGTACGCGATGATGTCCTTCTTGTTCTGCTCCGACAGCGTGGTGTCGGGGAACGACGGCATGTTCTGCGGGCCGGTCTGCATGGCCTCGTAGATGTGCTTCGGGCTGACGTCCTCGAGGCTCGGCGCGAACTTGCCGTGCGTCAGCGCACCGCCCTTGCCGGTGAAGTTGTGGCACTGCGCGCAGTTGGTGCGGAACAGCTCACCGCCCTTGGCGATGTCCGCGCCCTGCGTGCCGAACTTGTCCTCGGACGGGACGGCCGGGCCGGCGCCGAGGGAGGCGACGTACGCGGCGAGCTGGTCGATCTCGGCCTGCGTGTAGACGACCTTCTTCTTGGGGACCTGCGCGCCCGGCTGCTGGGCCGGCATACGGCCGGTGCCGACCTGGAAGTCGACGGCCGCGGCGCCCACGCCCACGAGGCTCGGACCGTCGGAGGTGCCCTGACCGCCGGTGCCGTGGCAGCTGGCACAGCCCACGGAGTAGAGCTTCTTGCCCTCGTCGATGGCGAGGGACTGGGCGGTGTCGTCGGCCTGCGCCCTGCTCGCGGGCGCGAACACGGCGTACAGCCCCCCGGTGGCCGCCAGCGCGAGGAGTAGGACGACGACTGCCGCCAGCGGATGGCGTCGTCGTGCGGAGAGCTTTTTCACGGATTACCCCGGTGTCAGGATCTTCTGCGTCGATGCTTCTGGGATGTGCGCCGGTGCGGCGCACGCGGGAACGGGCCCTGCTACTTGATCAGGTAGATCGTGGCGAAGAGGCCGATCCAGACGACATCGACGAAGTGCCAGTAGTAGGACACGACGATGGCCGCGGTCGCCTGCTCGTGGGTGAACCTCCTGGCCGCGTAGGTGCGCCCGAGGACCAGCAGGAAGGCGATGAGGCCGCCCGTCACGTGCAGGCCGTGGAAGCCGGTGGTCAGGTAGAACACCGAGCCGTACGGGTCGGAGGAGAGCGAGAGCCCGTCCTTCTTCACCAGCTCCGTGTACTCGAAGATCTGACCGCCGATGAAGATCGCACCCATCACGAAGGTGACGATGAACCAGCCCCGGAGCTTCTTCACGTCACCGCGCTCGGCGGCGAACACGCCGAGCTGACAGGTCAGGGAGGAGAGCACCAGGATCGTGGTGTTGGTCGCGGAGAACGGAAGGTTGAGGGCACTTGCCATCTCCTTCCAGTGATCCGGACCGGTCACCGATCGAAGGGTGAAGTACATCGCGAAGAGGGCCGCGAAGAACATCAGCTCGGAACTCAGCCAGATGATGGTTCCGACGCTGGTGAGGTTCGGCCGATTGACCGACGGGTGCGCGTGCCCGGTTTCTACTGTCGTTGCTGTCGCCACGACCGACATTATGTCGGTCGCTTATCCCGCCCTCACGCCGGGGGGTGCTGTTCGGGGTGTCCGCACCGTGTGTACTGCCCGGATGGCCCAGCGAAGCGGTGTGCGGACGGCTGCGGACGGCTGTTGACAAGGGGTGCGAGGGAGTAGCATCCGCCGCATCGGGCTGAGCCCGTCCCTCGCCGTACGACGCTGACGTCTCGGAGGAACAATGCAGCCGACCGCCACGGTGCTGGTCTACAGCGACGATTCCAACACCCGCGAACAGGTGCGGCTGGCCTCCGGCAAGCGGCCGGCCCCGGACGCCCCGCTGGTCGAGTTCATCGAGTGCGCCACCCCGGCCGCCGTCCTGAAGGAACTGGACCGGGGCGGCATCGACGTCTGCGTCCTGGACGGCGAGGCCGTGCCGATGGGCGGCATGGGGATGTGCCGGCAGATCAAGGACGAGGTCTTCGACTGCCCGCCGGTGCTCCTGCTCATCGGCCGTCCGCAGGACGCCTGGCTGGCGACCTGGAGCCGCGCGGACGCGGCGGTGACGCTGCCGGCGGACCCGGTGGAGTTCGCCTCCGCGCTGGCCTCCCTGCTGCGGCGGAAGAAGGCCGTGAGCGCCTGAGCGGCGCTCACGGACCGTCCTGTTCCGGACCGGATCGGGACCCGTTCCGCCCTAGACCGAATCGGGACGCAGCCTCGCCCGGACCTCCGGGCGGGGCGCGTCCGGGGTGCCCGCGACCAGTGCGCTGCCTTCGCGCCACTGCTTCCAGTCGAGGTTCCAGTCGCCGAAGCCGTTGCCGAACGGCTCCATCGTGTCACCGTTCGAGTTGACGACCTTGACGACGTCGCCCTCGCGGACGTTGTCGAAGAACCACTCGGCGTTGGCCGTGCTCATGCCGGTGCAGCCGTGGCTGACGTTGGCGTTGCCCTGTGAGCCCACCGACCAGGGCGCGGCGTGCACGTACTCGCCGCTCCAGGTCAGCCGGGTCGCGTAGTAGACGGGCAGGTCGTACGACTCCGAGGAGCCCTCGGCGATGCCGACGGTGCTGCTGCGCATCTGTACGAAGTACTCCTTGCTCAGCACGACCTTGACGCCGTTCCGGGTCTCGAAGCCGGGTTTGCCGGTGGTCACCGGCATCGTCTTGATCTCCTGGTCGTTCTTGTACACCGTCATCGAGTGCGCCGCGGCGTCCGTGACGGCGACGACGCGGTCGCCGATGGTCAGCTTCAGCGGCTTGGACGCGCCGCCGCGCAGACGGTCGCCGATCTTGACGCCGTCCAGGTCGCTGCGCACCCGTACGGTCGCGTGGGCGGGCCAGTAGTCCTTGGGCCGGTAGTGGAGCTGCTTGTCGTCCACCCAGTGCCAGGCGCCCTCCACCTTGGGCGCCGAGTCGACCCTGAGGGCCCGTTCGATCGCGGCCCGCTGCGCCTTGTCCTTGACGGGCTCGCTGAGTTCGGCGGTGACGGGCTGGCCGACCCCGTAGGTGCCGTCCTTGGGCCCGAACTCGACCGTCAGGCGCTTGCTGACGGTGGGTTTGCTGGTGTCGAAGACCAGGACCTTGCGGCCGGGCGCGCCGTCCTCGTCCTCCGTGCTCACCCGCACCGTGTAGTGGGCGTCTGCGGCGAGCGGGGAGGTGCTGTGCCAGCGGGCGCCGTCGGCGGAGAGTTCGCCCGTCACGTGACGGCCCGTGGCGTCCACGGCGGTGACGTCGGTGATGCGTCCGTCGTCCTCGACGGTGACCTCGAGGGGCTTGTCCGGGTCTGCCTTCTTGCCGCCCTCGCCGGAGACGCTGAAGGAGATCTGGTCCGTCGCGTCGTACGGCTTCGCTGACAGCGGGCTGCCGCCCGAGCCGCAAGCGGTGCCGCCCGCGCCGAGGGCGATCACCAGCAGCGTGCAGCTGACGACGGTGCGGGTGCGCGGAGATTGGCTCATGGGTTCACGCTAGGGAGCCTCGTCAACGGCGGCGCGCCGAGTGACGCGTACGGGTGACCGGCGTTGCGCCGAAAGCAGGAGCCCGGACCCTCCTGACGGAGTGTCCGGGCTCTTGAGCGCTCGGCGCGTGTTACTGGGTGCGGTTCTCACCGCGGTAGTACTCGAAGACCCAGCCCCACAGGCCGACCAGGATCAGCGGGGCGGAGAAGAACATCAGCCACCAGCCGATCGCGATCGACAGGAAGGCGAGGGCGCCACCGGCCGCCAGCGCCAGCGGCTGCCAGCTGTGCGGGCTGAAGAACCCGACCTCGCCGGCCTCGTCGGCGACGTCCGCCTGCTTGTCGTCCTGGGCGCCCGCGTCGACCCGCCGGGCGGTGAAGCCCAGGTAGAAGCCGACCATGATGCTCAGGCCGAAGGTCAGGAAGAGGGCGGTGGTACCGGCCGGCTCCTTCGACCACACGCCATAGACCACTGCCATGGCGAGGAAGAAGACGCTCAGCCACATGAACATCTTGCCCTGGATCTTCACTTGCCGGCCTCCTTGCCACCGAGCGCAGCCGGCTCGCCGTGCGGGGCGTTCTCGAGCTGGTCGAGGGCGGCGATGTCAGGGTGGTGCAGGTCGAACGCCGGGGATTCGCTGCGGATCCGCGGCAGGGTGAGGAAGTTGTGCCGCGGCGGCGGGCAGGACGTGGCCCACTCCAGGGAGCGGCCGTAGCCCCACGGGTCGTCGACCTCGACCGGCTTGCCGTACTTGGCCGTCTTCCACACGTTGTAGAGGAACGGCAGCATCGACAGGCCGAGCAGGAACGAGCTTATCGTCGAGACCGTGTTCAGGGCGGTGAAGCCGTCGGCCGCGAGGTAGTCCGCGTAACGACGCGGCATGCCCTCGACACCCAGCCAGTGCTGCACCAGGAACGTGCCGTGGAAGCCGACGAACAGCGTCCAGAACGTGATCTTGCCGAGGCGCTCGTCGAGCATCTTGCCGGTGAACTTCGGCCACCAGAAGTGGAAGCCGGAGAACATCGCGAACACGACCGTACCGAAGATCACGTAGTGGAAGTGGGCCACCACGAAGTACGTGTCCGAGACGTGGAAGTCCATCGGCGGCGCGGCCAGGATGACACCGGTCAGACCGCCGAAGAGGAAGGTGACCAGGAAGCCGGTCGCCCACAGCATCGGCGTCTCGAAGGACAGCGACCCCTTCCACATGGTGCCGATCCAGTTGAAGAACTTCACACCGGTCGGGACCGCGATCAGGAAGGTCATGAAGGAGAAGAACGGCAGCAGCACACCGCCGGTGACGTACATGTGGTGCGCCCACACCGTCACGGACAGACCCGCGATGGCGATGGTGGCGCCGACCAGGCCCATGTAGCCGAAGATCGGCTTGCGGGAGAAGACCGGGATGACCTCACTGACGATGCCGAAGAACGGCAGCGCGATGATGTACACCTCGGGGTGGCCGAAGAACCAGAACAGGTGCTGCCACAGCAGCGCTCCGCCGTTGGCGGGGTCGAAGATGTGGGCGCCGAACTTGCGGTCCACCTCCAGCGCGAACAGCGCGGCGGCCAGCACCGGGAAGACGATGAGCGCCAGCAGGGCGGTCAGCAGCACGTTCCAGGTGAAGATCGGCATGCGGAACATCGTCATGCCGGGGGCGCGCATGCAGATGATCGTGGTGATGAAGTTGACCGAGCCGAGGATGGTGCCGAAGCCGGAGAGGGCCAGGCCCATGATGCCCATGTCGGCGCCGATGCCGGGGGTGTGGATCGCGTCCGACAGCGGGACGTACATGAACCAGCCGAAGTCGGGGGCGCCGTTCGGGGTCAGCAGGCTGGCCGCCGCGATCAGCGAGCCGAGCAGGTACAGCCAGTAGGCGAACATGTTCAGCCGCGGGAAGGCGACGTCAGGGGCGCCGATCTGCAGCGGCATGATCCAGTTCGCGAAGCCGGCGAACAGCGGCGTCGCGAACATCAGCAGCATGATCAGGCCGTGCATCGTGAAGGCCTGGTTGAACTGCTCGTTGGAGAGGATCTGCAGGCCCGGACGGGCCAGCTCGGCGCGCATGAACAGCGCCATCACGCCACCGATGCAGAAGAACGCGAACGACGTGACCATGTACAGCGTACCGATGGTCTTGTGGTCGGTCGTGGTCAGCCACTTGACCACGACACTGCCGCGGTTCTGGCGCCGGACCGGCAGCTCGTCCTCGTAGTAGGACCCTGCTGCCGCGGCACCCTTGGGTTCGTTGACGGTGCTCACAGGTTGTTCGTCTCCCGGTTCTTCTCGTGGCTCGTCTGCGCGATGCCGGCGGGAACGTAACCGGTCTGCCCCTTCTTCGCGAGGTCCTTGAGGTGCTGCTCGTAGCGCTCAGGGGAGACGACCTTCACGTTGAACAGCATCCGGGAGTGGTCGACGCCGCACAGCTCGGCGCACTTGCCCAGGAAGGTGCCCTCCTTGTTGGGGGTCACCTGGAAGGCGTTGGTGTGGCCCGGGATGACGTCCACCTTCATCAGGAACGGCACCACCCAGAAGGAGTGGATGACGTCCCGGGAGGTGAGGACGAAGCGGACCGTCTTGCCCTTGGGGAGCCACAGCGTCGGGCCGGGGTTGCCGGTCTGCGGGTTCCGCGTGGCCGGGGTGCCGATGTCGTAGACGCCGCCGGCGTTGGCCGGGAAGTCGTCCTTGTACCGGTTGGGGACGGCGTCCAGGTTCTTGTCGGTCTTCGCGTCACCGGTAGAGCCGGCGACGGGGCTGATGTAGTTGAACGCCCAGCTCCACTGGAAGCCGACGACGTTGACCGTGACGTCGGGCTTCTTCTCGATGTCGAGGAGCTTCGACTCGTCCCGGGCGGTGAAGTAGAACAGCACCGAGACGATCAGGAGCGGGACGACCGTGTACAGCGCCTCGATGGGCATGTTGTACCGGGTCTGCGGAGGGACCTCGACCTTGGTGCGGCTGCGCCGGTGGAACATGGCGCTCCACAGAATCAGACCCCACACCAGCACGCCGACGACGAGCGCGGCGGCCCAGGATCCCTGCCACAGGGAGAGGATCCGCGGAGCCTCCTCCGAGGCCGGGTTGGGCATACCCAGGCGAGGAAAGTCCTTGTATGTGCAACCGGTGGCGGTCGCCAGGACCAGGGCCGCGGTCAGTGCCTGCAGCAGCTTCCGCCGCATCGGGCGCCGCGGCGAGCGGTCGGAGCCGTTGGGACTCACGTAGCGCCTTCCCGAGAGTCTCGCCCGCGCGGATCGGCTGCGGCCTTCTCGCTGGTCGGTCGCCGCCCTGCGTCGGGCAGGGGTTTGGATGTTTATGCGGACCAAACCCTAGCCGACGCCATTTGGGGTCGCGCGGGGAGGGTCCCCAACGCGCCGTGCGCTCAGCCGAAGGGGTCGGCTCCCCCGCCGAGGCCCACCGGTGACGGACGCTCAGGCCCCCGAGTGGCAGGCGGGGCGGGGGCGCGGCGCCGGTGGGGGCGGCGGGGCGGGCACGGCACCGGCGGACGCGGCGCGGAGGCGGGGGCGGCCCGGCGAGGACGGCGGGGCGGGCACGGCACCGGCGGACGCGGCCCGGAGGCGGTGGCGGCCCGGCGAGGGCGGCGGGGGCGGCCCGGCAAGGTGGCGGGGGCGGCCCGGAGGGCAGGGCGGTGGGGCTGGGGTTGGGCGGTCGTGCCCCCGGGGGTCGTTGTGCCGGCCGGGGTCCTAGCGTTGCCGTGTGTCCTACTTCGACGCGGCGTCCGCCGCTCCTCTGCACCCCGTGGCCCGTCAGGCGCTGCTCGCCTCGCTCGACGAGGGATGGGCCGATCCGTCGCGTCCCTACCGGGAGGGACGGCGCGCCCGGCTGCTGCTGGACGCGGCCCGCGAGGCGGCCGCCGAGGCCGTGGGCTGCCGGCCGGACGAACTCGTCTTCACCTCTTCCGGCACCCGCGCCGTGCATACCGGGATCGCGGGCGCGCTGGCGGGCCGGCGGCGGATCGGACGTCACCTGATCGTGTCAGCCGTGGAACACTCCTCGGTCCTCCATTCGGCGGAGGTGTTCGAGGCGGACGGCGGAACGGTGACCCAGGTGCCCGTGGACCGCACGGGCGCGGTGACCGTACAGGGTTACGCGGACGCCCTGCGCCCGGACACCGCGCTCGCGTGCCTGCAGTCGGCCAACCACGAGGTGGGCACCGAGCAGCCGGTGGCGGCCGTGGCCGAGGCGTGCCGCGCGGCGGGCGTGCCGCTGCTGGTGGACGCGGCGCAGTCGCTGGGCTGGGGACCGGTCGGCGGCGACTGGTCGCTGCTGGCGGCGAGCGCCCACAAGTGGGGCGGTCCGTCCGGGGTCGGGCTGCTCGTCGTGCGCAAGGGGGTGCGGTTCGCGCCGCAGGGTCCGGCGGACGAGCGGGAGTCGGGGCGCTCCCCCGGCTTCGAGAACCTGCCGGCCGTGGTGGCGGCGGCCGCCTCGCTGCGGGCGGTGCGCGCGGAGGCGGAGCGGGAGGCGGCACGGCTGCGGGAGCTGACGGAGCGGATCCGGTCCCGGGTTCCGGCGCTGGTGCCGGACGTGGAGGTGGTCGGGGATCCCGTTCGGCGCCTGCCCGGAACCGTCACGTTCTCGTGTCTCTATGTCGATGGGGAGACATTGCTGCACGAGCTGGACCGGGCCGGCTTCTCGGTCTCCTCCGGGTCGTCCTGCACGAGCAGCACGCTGACGCCCAGCCATGTGCTCAGGGCGATGGGGGTGCTGAGCGAGGGCAACGTGCGGGTGTCGCTGCCGCCGGGGACGCCGGCGGAGGACGTCGAGCGGTTCCTTGAGGTACTGCCCGGGGCGGTGGCCGCGGTGCGGGACAAGCTCGCGGCACCGGCGTCCGAGGCGGTCGTCCGGGACGACGCCCTCGTGGTGGACGCGCTCGGCAGGCGCTGCCCGATCCCCGTGATCGAACTCGCCAAGGTCATCGGTGATGTCCCGGTGGGCGGCCGGGTCCGCGTCCTGTCGGACGACGAGGCGGCGCGTCTGGACATCCCCGCGTGGTGCGAGATGCGGGGCCAGGAGTACGTCGGCGAGGAGCCGGCGGACCGGGGATCGGCGTACGTGGTCCGCCGGCTGTCCTGACGCGCCGACGCGTCGGCCGAGGCGTCGGCCGAGGTGCCAGTTGAGGTGCTAGTTGAGGTGCTTCTTGACCTCGGAGGCGGCCTCGTCGCCGTAGGCCTTGGTGAAGCGCGCCATGAAGTGGGCGCGGCGCAGCTGGTACTCCTGGGTGCCGACCGTCTCGATGACGAGCGTGGCGAGCATGCAGCCGATCTGGGCGGCGCGCTCCAGGGAGACGCCCCACGCCAGGCCGGAGAGGAAGCCGGCTCGGAAGGCGTCGCCGACGCCGGTGGGGTCGGCCTTGCGCTCCTCGTCGGGGGTGCCGACCTCGATGGCCGGCTCGCCGGCCCGCTCGACGCGCACGCCGCGCGAGCCGAGGGTGGTGACGCGGTGGCCGACCCGGCCGAGGATCTCCTCGTCGCTCCAGCCGGTCTTGTTCTCGATCAGGCCCTTCTCGTACTCGTTCGAGAACAGGTACGTGGCGCCGTCCAGCAGTATCCGGATCTCGTCGCCGTGCATGCGGGCGATCTGCTGGGAGAAGTCGGCGGCGAACGGGATGCCCCGCGAGCGGCACTCCTCGGTGTGCCGGAGCATCGCCTCCGGGTCGTCGGCGCCGATCAGGACCAGGTCGAGGCCGCCGACGCGGTCGGCGACGGTCTTCAGCTCGATCTGGCGGGCCTCGCTCATGGCGCCCGTGTAGAAGGAGCCGATCTGGTTGTGGTCGGCGTCGGTGGTGCACACGAAGCGGGCGGTGTGCAGGGTCTCGGAGATGCGTACGGAGTCGGTGTCGACGCCGTGCCGTTCCAGCCAGGCGCGGTAGCCGTCGAAATCGAAGCCGGCGGCGCCGACCAGGATCGGCTTCGTGCCGAGCTGCCCCATGCCGAAGGCGATGTTCGCGCCGACCCCGCCGCGACGGACGTCGAGGTTGTCGACCAGGAAGGAGAGCGAGACCGTGTGCAGCTGGTCCGCGACGAGCTGGTCGGCGAATCGGCCGGGGAAGGTCATGAGGTGGTCGGTGGCGATGGAGCCGGTGACTGCGATGCGCACGGCGTGGACTCTCCTGTGGGGAGAAAACTGGGTTGACAGTTCACGCTACCGGGTCCGGCACCGCCTTCGAAGCACGGAAACTACCCAATAGTAGATCTTTCTTCGCCGTCTCCGGCGTGCCTACGGTGCCGGTATGACCAACCTCGACGTCCACTCCCCGGCCCCGGCCGACCTGGAAGGCGGCCTCGCGTCGCTGCGCGGCGACTGCGCCCGGATGGCCCCGCACTGGGCGGTTCCCGACCGGGCCGCCGCCCGGCCCGTCTCCCCCTCGCACATTCACGGCGTGACGGTTCCGCCGGACTCGGCCCGGCTGCTGGAGGCGATGTCGGACTACGGCGACTGAAGCCGCCGCGGCAGCGCGGATCGGCGCGTTCGGGGAACCGTACGCTCCCCCGCCGCGTCCCATCGCCGTCCCCCGTGAAGGGGGTGCGCGATACGACCCTCCGGCCGACCGTTTTGGCAGGGCCGGGTCAGGGTTACCGGGACAGTGCGGCCGAAGGAGCGATGCGGTGAACACCGAGCGACCCGACAACGACGACGTCGTCGGACCCGCCGGCGACGACGAGAGCAGGACCTCCGACGCCGGGCACGCACCCGGCGCGGAGGGCTCCGCCCCTGGGACCGAGACCCCCGCGAAGGGCTCCGCCCCCGGGGCCGAGACCCCCGCGAAGGGCTCCGCCCCCGGGGACGACACCCCCGCGCAAGACTCCGCCCCCCGGGACGAGATCCACGCCGGTGACTCCGGCGGCCCGGAAGAACGGGACGCCGCGGCGCCGTCCCTGGCCGACGAGAGCGGGCCCGAGGTCGCCCCCGCGGCCGACGAGGGCGGACCCGTGACACCCTCGGCAGTCGGCAAGGACGAGGCGCAGACCCCCCTCACGACAGACAGGGACGGGGCACGGCCTGCCTCCACAGTCGGCGAAGGCGAAGCCGGGACCGCCACCGCGCCCGGCAAGGGCGAGGCCGGGACGCTCTCCGCGCCGGGCAAGGGCGAGGCGGAGACTGCCACCGCGCCCGACGAGGGCGAAGCCGGGACCGCCACTGCGGTCGGCAAGGACGAGGCAGTGGCACTCTCCGCTGTCGGTGAGGGTGAAACCGGGGTTCCCGATGCCACTCCCGGTCCTGGTGAGCGGCAGGCGCACGATGCCGGTGCGCGAGTGCCCCGGCGGCGCTCCCCGGCGGTCGTCGCGTCGGTCGCCGCCGCCGTGCTGCTCGTCGGGGCAAGCGGGGCGTATCTCGCCGCCAACGCTTCGGGCGGGTCCGGGGGCAGCGGTCCGGGGGCGGCCGGCGGCGACGGCACTCCCCCGCCGCTCGCCCTCGACGGCGGGTCCGAGAGCGGCACCAACGGGATCGCGCCCGGCGAGCCGGACCCGTACGGCACGGCGTACCGGGTCGACGGCACCCTCCCGGACGGGCCGGACTCGGCGCCCGTGTACCGGGCGGCCGGCCAGGTGACCGAGGAGGAGGTGGCCCGGCTGGCGAAGGCCCTCGGGCTCGACGGAACGCCGGTGGCGCGGGGGCGGTCCTGGCGGGTGGGCCCGGCGAAGGACGGGGCGGGGCCCAGCCTGGTGGTGGACCGGCAGGCGCCGGGCACCTGGACGTTCCACCGGTACGCCGCCGGAACCGACGCCTGCGAGGGCACCCTCGTGTGCACGAAGGACCCCGCGAACCCGGCCGGCCGCACGGTGAGCGAGGCCGCCGCGAAGAAGGCCGCCGCACCCGTGCTGAAGGCGGCCGGCCAGGACACCGCCAAGGTGGACGCGAGCCGGGTCATGGGCGCGCAGCGGGTCGTCAACGCCGACCCGGTGGTCGGCGGACTGCCCACGTACGGCTGGACGACCGGGCTGACGCTGAACGCGCAGGGCGAGGTGGTCGGCGGCAACGGCCGGCTGAAGGCGCCGGTGAAGGGCGACACGTACCCCGTGCTGGGGGCGCGCGAGACGCTCGACGCGATGAACGCGGCTCCCCCGGCCGGCCGTCGGACGGGCATCGGGGGCTGCGCCAGTCCGGTGCCGCTGGAGGACCGGCTGGAGGCGCCGTGCGGGCAGTCGTCGCCGGGCTCGGCGGCCACGCCCGCGCGGCCTGCCGCCACGGTCGAGGGCGCGGTGTTCGGGCTGGCCGCGCACGCCGTGGACGGGCGGCCGGCGCTGGTGCCGTCCTGGCTGTTCGAGGTGCGGGCGCCGGGTGCGCGGGACACCGTCACGGTGACGCGTCCCGCGGTCGAACCGGCGTATCTGGCATCCGGCACCCCCTCGGGCGCTCCCTCCGCCACGGCGGCGCCTCGGGACGTGAAGGTGGACGGCTACAGCGCCGACGACCGCGAGCTGACCGTCACCTTCACGGGCGGGGTGTGCGCGGACTACGAGGCGAAGGCGAGCGAGAGCCCGGACAAGGTGACCGTGACGGTCACCGAGACGCCGTGGCCGGACAAGGTCTGCATCATGATCGCCAAGCAGTACCGGAAGGTGCTCCACCTCGACGAGCCGCTCGGCGACCGCACGGTGGTGGGCTCCGACGGCAAGCCGATCCCGCGGACGAAGCCCGGAGCCCGGCTGCCGCAGCCGTCCGGGGCGCGGTAGAAGCGGCAGCGGCGGACACGCGGAAGGGGGGGGGCCCCCCCCGGGGGGCCCCCCCCCCACCTCCGCTCACGGCGTGTACACCGTGGGCCGCGGCGCCGTCGCCATCCCGT
>NZ_JBIRUY010000023.1:132102-138083 GCF_044335305.1 Streptomyces sp. NPDC020490
CCCGCCCCCCCCCCCGCCCCCGCGGGGGGGGGGGCGCCCCGGCGCCGCGGCCCCCCCGCCCCCCCCCCCCCCCCCCCCGGGCCCCCCCCCCCCCCTCCCGCGTCCCGGACACCGGTCCGGGCTCAGCAGTTCAGCGGTTCAGCGGTTCAGCTGAAGGAGTCGCCGCAGGCGCAGGAGCCCGTCGCGTTCGGGTTGTCGATCGTGAAGCCCTGCTTCTCGATGGTGTCCACGAAGTCGACGGTGGCGCCGCCGAGGTACGGGGCGCTCATGCGGTCGGTGACGACCTTGACCCCGCCGAAGTCCTTCACCACGTCGCCGTCGAGGGAACGCTCGTCGAAGAAGAGCTGGTAGCGCAGGCCGGAGCAGCCGCCGGGCTGGACGGCGACGCGCAGGGCGAGGTCGTCCCGGCCTTCCTGGTCGAGCAGGGCCTTGACCTTCGCCGCGGCGGCGTCGGTCAGGATGATGCCGTCGGTGACGGTGGTGGTCTCGTCCGATACGGACATCTACATCTCTCCCGGGTTGTACGGAGACTGCTTGCCGACGGTTGCAACCGGCGGGGCCGCGGATTCATTCCGGGCCGGGTGTCTGTCTTTTCGTTCCCTCCTCATGCTCGCACATGCGATGGGAGGCGGAAAACGCCTGATGGGGATTCACGTCACATCGACGCGATGACCATCGTCAAAGTGACATGAACCGGGTTATGATAGATAGCGTCAGTTCGACGAAAAGTAGAAAGGGTGCGTGACGTGACCACCGCCCACACCCAGGAGCTCGACGTACAGCCGACGCCCCTCGCCCTGCTGCTCCTCGGTCGTGAGGCCGATCCGCGCAGTGAGCGGGGCGTCGAGTGTCCCGGGGAGCTCCCGTCGCCGTCCGACCCGGACCTGGTGGAGCGCGCCCGCGCCGCCAAGGAACGGCTCGGCGACAAGGTCTTCGTGCTCGGCCACCACTACCAGCGCGACGAGGTCATCCAGTTCGCGGATGTCACCGGCGACTCCTTCAAGCTGGCCCGGGACGCGGCCGCTCGCCCGGAGGCCGAGTACATCGTGTTCTGCGGTGTGCACTTCATGGCGGAGTCCGCGGACATCCTGACCTCCGACGACCAGAAGGTCGTCCTGCCCGACCTCGCCGCCGGCTGCTCGATGGCCGACATGGCCACCGCCGAGCAGGTCGCCGAGTGCTGGGACGTGCTGACCGAGGCCGGCGTGGCCGAGCAGGTCGTGCCCGTCTCGTACATGAACTCCTCCGCGGACATCAAGGCGTTCACGGGCCGGCACGGCGGCACGATCTGCACCTCCTCCAATGCGCGGCGGGCCCTGGAGTGGGCCTTCCAGCAGGGCGAGAAGGTGCTGTTCCTGCCGGACCAGCACCTGGGCCGCAACACCGCGGTGCGGGACATGGGCATGTCCCTGGAGGACTGCGTCGTCTACAACCCGCACAAGCCGAACGGCGGGCTGACCGCCGAGGAGCTGCGGGCCGCGAAGATGATCCTGTGGCGGGGTCACTGCTCGGTCCACGGCCGCTTCGACCTGCGGTCGGTCGAGGACGTGCGCGAGCGCGTCCCGGGCGTGAACGTCCTGGTCCACCCCGAGTGCCGGCACGAGGTCGTGGCCGCGGCGGACTACGTCGGGTCGACGGAGTACATCATCAAGACGCTGGAGGCGGCCCCGGCCGGCTCCAAGTGGGCGATCGGCACGGAGCTGAACCTGGTCCGCCGGCTGGCGAACCGTTTCGCTCCGGAGGGCAAGGAGATCGTCTTCCTCGACCGCACGGTGTGCTTCTGCTCGACGATGAACCGCATCGACCTGCCGCATCTGGTCTGGGCCCTGGAGTCCCTGGCCGACGGCAACCTGGTCAACCGGATCCAGGTCGACAAGGAGACCGAGGCGTACGCGAAGCTCGCGCTGGAGCGGATGCTGGCGCTGCCGTAGGGCTCACGATGTCCCGGCCGAGGCCCGGCTCCCCGTTTCCCGGGGGATGCTGTTGGTTAATTCGGGCCTGGCTGCTTCGCCCCGTCGCTATGCGGCGGGGCGAAGTGCTGCCAGAGGGCTGGTGCGTGTGCGGGCGTGGGGTTGGTCGGTGAGCCAGGCGTTGATGCGGATGAGGTTGACGGCGGCGCCGGTGAGCTGATGCTGGAGGCTGGTCTTGGCGATCCCTCGGTAGCGGGATCTGCGCAGGCCGCAGGCTTGCACGGCTTGGGAGATGGTCCCCTCGACACCTGCACGGATCTTGTAGCGGGCCTTCCAGTCGTCGGTTTCCTGGAGCTTGCGGGCCTGTTGAAGGGCTTCGTATTCGTCGCGGGGCCGCAGGTTGATCTCCCGGCGCTGGGCTTTGGGAGAGTCGACGCAGGCCCGCAGCTGGGGGCAAGTGCGGCAGCCGGCCGGGGAGAACCGGACCCGGATGGTCGGCAGCCCGTCTTCCTAACGGCGCGGATGCCATTGGGTACTGGTCACTCCGTTCGGGCAGGTCACCTGCTGGTTGTCCCAGTCGATGACGAAGGCGTCCTGCCCGTGGGTGGCGTCACCGCGGGCATGGGGGACGGTCACGGATTTCATCGGCCCGTGCAACTCGACATGGTGGTCACGGCGGGCGGCGACCAGAGCGCCGGAGCTGGTGCAGCCGGCGTCGACCCAGTGCTCGTCGGGCAGCAGGTCCCGCTTCGCAAGGCCGTCGTGCACGACAGCAGCCATCCGCTGATCGCCGGCCGAACCGCTGGTGGTCACGACGTTCGTGACCAGGTGCACCGCCCCAGGCTCGCACGTCTCGGTGAGATGCACTTTGTAGCCATCCCAGAAGATGTCCCGCTTGCCGCCGCTGCGAGCCTGGGTGTCATAGAGCGTGACCAGGCGTTTGGCGCCCGGCGGCCGGTCTTTGGGGTCCCGCCGGACCACCTCGCCCTCCACCAGGTGGAAGTGCTGGACCCAAACCTGCCGCAGAGTGTCGGCCTCCGGCAGTTCCCGCAGGGCCAGTGGTGCGTCATCCGCCCAGATCATGCGCAGCAGGCGCATGCCGTCCGCACCGATCCGACGCCCCACTTCAACGCGTCTGGCCCGGGCCTTGGGGAAGCGGGAGTCCTCGACCCGGGTGACGTAGTGCGTAGAACGCGTCGATGTCCGCCGCGGCGCCGACAGCGAGTTCCTGGACCTGCCGGTGCCCGATACCGGAGCCGGTGTGGGCGTTGATCCGCCCCGTCCGACGTCGAACTCGCCACCGCCGAGTACGTCGACTGGTAGAACCACCGGCGGCTCCACGGTGAGACAGGCCGCGCCCCGCCCGTCGGATACGAGAACAACCCCTACCTCGCAACCACGAAACTCCAGCGCACAAACAGCTCCTGAGGTCTACCGAACCCGGAGCGGTTCAGCGGACGGTTTCGGCTGGGGCCGACATGAGCCGTGGTAGCCGCAGGCAGGGCAAGGCTATGGCGCAGGCGAGGGCGGCGAGGAAGAGGGCGAGCTGGGGGCCGAGACCGGTGGAAAGAAAAGCCGCGGCAAGGGCGGGGGCTGCGAGGTTGCCGAGGGTGCGGGCCATGAGGAAGGAGGCGTTGTAACGGCCCAGCTCTTCACTCGGGGCCAAGTCGTTGATGGTGGGCGGCAGGCTGGTCGACATGAGGCATTCGCCGAGCGCGATGACGGCGGCCGCGACGACCAGGCAGCCGCCCCACAGCCGGTCGGCCGACCAGATCAGCAGCCACGCAGCGCCCCACATGACGCCGACGACAGCAAGGGTACGGTGGCGGAGCCAGGTCCGGGTCAGACGCAGAACGGGCATCTGGGCAGCGACGACGGTGAGGGTGTTGGCGAGGTAGGCGAAACCGAGCAGGCGGGTGCTGGCGCCGGTGATGCCGTAGGTGGTGATCTTGAACTGGCCGAAGCCGACCAGGGTGAACAGCATGCCCAGACCGCACAGAACCCACAGTGGTCGGCTGTGGGGAAGTGCCTCGCGCAGCGGGATCCGAGTCCTTCGTGCGGGGGTCGCTCCACGCAGGGCCGGGCCTGTGATGGCGAGGGCGGCCAACAGGAAGGTGGCACCGTCGGCGGCATAGGCGAGAGTGAAGGAGGAGGGGTGCTTCGTGTCGACGGCCAGGGCAGCGATCAGGCCGCCGGCGCCCATGCCGAGGTTGAAAGAGAGGTAGCGCAGGGCGAAGGCGGTGGGTCGCTGCTCCGGGGGGACGAGGTGGCCGAGCAGGCTGTCCTGGGAGGGCAGGGCGATGGACAGGCCCCCGCCCATGAAAGCGATCGCCGCCACCACGGACGCGAGCGAGTGCACCATGCCGAGGGCGGCGGTGGCGACTGCCGCGACGGCCAGGCCGATGACGATGACGCGACGAGCCCCGAGGCGGTCTGCGAGCAGGCCGCCCAACGGGTTGCCGAAGAAGCTCACCAGCGGCCCGACCGCCGCCGCCAGCGTCGCCGGGCCGAGCGGGATGCCGCGCACCCCGTGCAGATACACCACCAGCAACGGCGCGGTCATGCCCGACCCCAGTGCGGAGACGAGTTCCGAACCCAGCACCAACCAGGCCCCCGGAACCAGCCGGGGCAGTTTCGCCGCCAGGGCAGGTGACCCCGGCACCCGTCGGCCGCCCAGTGCAACGTGTGCTCCGCGGCGCCGCGTCACGCGGCCACCTCCGGCCCCAGGGAATCCAGGCCGCGGCGGACCGCGGCCAGCAGCGGATAGCCCTGCTGTACCGAGCCTTCCAGGATGGCCAGCGCCCGCTCCCACAACGACCTGGCACGGTCCGAGTCGCCGCTGCGACGGGCGAGAATCGCCAAGTTGTTCAACGTCACGGCGAGTTCCGGGTGCTCCGGCCCGAGAGCCTGTTCCTTCAGGCGGAGGCAGCGGCGGAACAGTTCCCGCGCCCGGGCGTACTGTTCACGCCGGTAGGCGAGAGCTGCCAGGTTGCCCACAGCGACGCCGGTCTCGTAGTGCTCCGGACCGTAGGTCTCCTCGACCACCGTCAGCGCCGACGTCAGCAGGGCCTCGGCCTCCTCCAGCTCGCCCAGCTCGATCAGCACCGGCGCCAGCGCCGCTTTGTCCAGCGCCACCTCCAGATGGTCGGGCCCCAGCGACTGTTCCCGGATCGCGATCGCCTGACGACCGGGCTCCACCGCCGCCGCGAAATCACCCCGCGAGTGCGCCAGACCGCTCAGATTGTGGAATAGCGGGGCGGCCATCGGCGCCTGCCCGAGGCCCCTCTCCTCCAGGACCTCCAGGGCCCGCCGGTAAAACTCCTCGGCCTCGTCGAACTTCCCCACGTACTTGAACAAGATCCCCAGCTCGTTGCACACGCCGACCAGCGAACCAAATGGCATCTCTCCATCGGTCTCGGCCGCTGCCAGTGCCTCACGGAGCACTTCTTCGGCCTCCGTGTAGCGGCCCCGGATGCGGTGCAGGCCGCCCAGTAGTGTCCGTGCTCGTACCCACAAGGGAGTATCCCCGGCAGCCGCGGCCACCTCCCAGGCCAGGGTGAACAGCACCTCCGCACGCGGATGGTCCCGTTCGTTCCTCGCCTGGGTTCCCAGCGTGATCAACGCCAGCGCGATAGCGTCCGGTCCCGCACCGACATCAACCCTCGCGACAGCTGAAAGCAGACCGGCCGCCCCACTACCAGGCTTGCCCGGACCGTCCACAAACCCGGCCACCGTCTCCAGCAGCCCTTCGGAAACCGTCACCATCGTCAACCCTCTCCGTCGGAAAACAGAACAGGGCCCGTGCACAACACGGACCCCACCCTGCACAAACCGATACCGAGCCGCCCACTCGCCTGAGCAGCGGCCACTGCCTTCATGGTCAGTACAGAAGCGCGACCTCGGCGTGGTTGGTCGCCATGCCGTCCTCGGTCAGCGCGACCTCCGCGTGGTTGGTGCTCAGACCGTCCTCGGTCAGCGCGACCTCGGCGTGGTTGGTCGCCATGCCGTCCTCGGTCAGCGCGACCTCCGCGTGGTTGGTGCTCAGACCGTCCTCGGTCAGCGCGACCTCGG
>NZ_JBIRUY010000023.1:138179-144053 GCF_044335305.1 Streptomyces sp. NPDC020490
TCGGCGTGGTTGGTGCTCAGACCGTCCTCGGCCAGCGCGACCTCCGCGTGGTTGGTGCTCAGACCGTCCTCGGTGATGTAGCTCATCTGCGTCTCCTTGAACTCGGATGCTGCGTACTGTCGGAGCAGGCCCCGATCTGCAGACATACTGGCCAGTAACGGAGACTTAGTTCCTGAGTAAGCGATAACCATCCAGTCACTCCCACTTCGGCCTGCGGATCGGCGCTCGCTTCAGCCGAGTGGAGCCCCGGCGCCGAATGGAGGACCGCGTAAACGCGCTGCTGGACCCGGTAGGCCGGAAGAACAGACGGGTGCGCCACGAGGTGCATCACGACGCGCTCGCCGAGGCATGCCACGGCCCGCTCGACCACACGGCCCTGATGCGCCGGGGCGCCTCCGAGTCGGGGATCGTCGTGCTCGTCGACGACACCGGCTTCGTCAAGAAGGGCACCGTCTCCGCCAGCGTCCAGCGCCACTCGGCCACCGTCGGACGGACGGAGAACTGCCAGCTCGGCGTCTTCACCACCTACCCGACCGGTCGCGGCCACGCCCTGGTCGACCAGGAGCCCTGCCCGCTCAAGTCCTGTACCGACAACCAGGAGCCTGCCGGCCGCCCGGGTTCCCGGCGACCACGCCTTCGCGACCAAGAGCGAGCCGGCCCGGGAAGTGTTCACAGGCGCCCTGGCCTCGTCTCTGCCCATCGCCCGGGTCACGGCGGACCTCGTGAACCTCATCCAGGGCGGCGTCGTTCAGGCGGTGTATCCGGGTTGATGCGGCTTCAGGAGCTGGGGCAGGACCGCGGGGTGGTCGCCGGGGGCTGGCGCGGAGGCAGGCACGACTTCCGGTGATCATGAGGTGTCGAGTCCCTGATCACCACGACGGAAGACCGTGCCTGCCCGCTCGTCCTCGCTCGTCCCGGGCCCTTTGGGCCAACTCACCGACGCCGCACCGACCACCCCGATGACCTCCGCGGCCTGCCGACCCGCCTGGCCAGGGTTCCCGATCCTCGGCGGGACCAGGGCCGACGCCACCCGCTCACCTTCGTCCTGTCCCAGGGCTGCGTGCGCGGTCCTGGCCGGAGCGAAGTCCCTGGCTGCGATCGCAGAGTGGGCCGCCGACGCCCCGCCGCACGTCCTGGCCCGGCCCGGTGGCCCGTGCCGGGAGCCGGACCGCGGCCCCGTCGCCCCGGCCGAAGCCACCGTGCGTCGTATCCTCCAGCGCATCGACGGCGACGCACCGGACACGGCCGTCGGAAGCCGGCTCGCCGGGCGCGAACACGCCGCCGGCCAGGAAGACGACGACAGCGACCGGCCCCTGCCCTCCCCCGCCGTGGACGGCAAGACCGTGCGCGGTGCCCGCCGCACCGACGGCAAGGTCCACCCGCCCGCCGCGACGACGGGGACCGGACTGGTCACCGCCCAGCGTGAGGTGGACGGCAAGACCGACCAGATCACCGTCTCCCAGCCCCTGCCAGCCCCGCTCGACCTGCACGGCACGGCGATCACCTTCGACGCCCTCCACTCGCGGACCGCCCACGCGCGCTTCCTCGTCGAGGACAAGCACGCCCACCACATCGCGCTGATCAAGGGCAACCAGCCCACCCTGCACCGACGGCTGAAGGCACTGCCCCGGCGGGAAGTGCCACTCCTGGACAAGACACGGGCCACCGCCCACGGCCGCGACGAGATCCGCCGGATCAAGGCCGCCGACGTCACCGGGATCGCGTTCCCACACCCGGTGCAGGCCGTCCAGATCGTGCGCCGCCGACGGATCGTCACCACTGGCGAGGTCACCCCGGAACGCGTCTACGGGGTGACCGACCTGACCACGGAACAGGCCGATGCAACCGAGATCGCCCGCCGCGTCCGCGACCACCGGGGCATCGAGAACAAGATCCACCACGTCAGAAACACCACGTACGCCGAGGACGACTCCCACGTGCGCACCGGCACCGCTCCACGCGCCATGGCATCCCCGCGCAACCTGGCCATCGGCGCTCTCCGTCTCACCGGCCGGACGAACATCGCCGCTGGACTCCGCCACCACACCCGCGACGCCAACCGTCCGCTGACCACCCTCTGCATCACGTGATCAACCCGGACACCTCACCTGAACGACGCAGCCCTGGGGACCTCACCCCGGCCGAGATCCGTCGCCTGCCGGCGACTGGACGCCGTCGCCGTCCTCCCGATCGCGGCCATTCCATGAGATGGTCACGGTGGCGGCGTCGCCATCAGGCGCACGCGCGCCGATGTCACTACACGCGGCGCGGCCGTCCGTTGGTGGGACGGGGCGGCGAAGACCGCCCCACCCACACCGCAGCCCCGCTACGCTCCCCGTCACCAGACCCTTCATCAGGGCAAATGGAGAACTCTCACTGGAGGTCTGCTACCAATGCCGTGTAGTTAGTAGGACTCGCAGATCATTGAGCCTTTTCAGCGTGGCCACTGATACTTACTGCTGCAACCGGTCGAGTTCGAACAGCGACTGATCGCATCACGCACTCTGTCACTGGCCGCATGAAACCTCGTGTCCACTCCCGGGGATCAATCTAGTCAGCAAGGCGACTATCATTGAATACACGAAATAGCATTTCAAGGTGGCCACTAGTCGGCCGCAGCGAGGAAATTAAAGAGTTTGAAAACTCTTGCCTGAAAAAGCACAATCAAGGAATATTGGTGTCTGGAGCGGCTGGAGTCGGCAAGTCCCGACTTGCCGCCGAGTTTCTTGGAATGTTGTCCATAAAAGGCTGGAAAACATATCGGGCAACAGCCTCTGAAGCGGCAGCAAAAATCCCACTGGGGGCTGTTGCGCACCTTATTCCAAGAAGCATAGATCTCTCGAATCCCGACAGGGGGTTCACTGCGGCCATTCACGCCCTCGTCGCAAGGTCCGGGAATCGCAAAAGTGCGATTCTGGTAGACGACATGCAGCTCTTGGACGCATCTTCTGCTCTGTTTATATCCAGACTACTGGATGCCGATGCGGTGCGAGTTATAGGGACTTTCTGCACTGGATCCTCGCTAAGCGATTCGGTGCAGTCTATAGTCGATAACCCTAATTTGCACAGACTCCACCTGGGAGAGCTTAGCCAGCAGCAAACAGAAAAAGTGTTGCAGGCTGCACTGGGCGCGCCTGTCAGTCGCCATACGGTGGCAGACTTGTTTGCGGCATCCGGCGGCAACATTTTTTACTTGCGGGAGCTAGTCTTGGGCAGCCTTGCAAGCTATACGCTTGTGCCCGGAGAGGGAATATGGGAATTGGTGAGCGACAAGTCAAGGGGAACTCCTAGGCTTGCCGAGCTCATCGACTCCAGAATATCTCAGGCGGGGCCTGAGAGTAAAACCGCGCTTGAGCTCTTGGCGCTATGTGAACCTGTTCCCCTTGCGGATTTCGAGGAGGCGGCATCAACTGAGGAGATAATGCAATTGGAAAGACTCGGGATTGTCAATATAGCAAGTGAAAGGCGCCGGTCGCTTGTGACGCTTGCTCATCCTCTCTACGGGAAAGTAATAAAATGTCGCATGACGAATTTGCGGCGCAGGAGTCTTTTGCTTGAACAGGCTGGCAGAATAGAGAGGCGCGGCGCCCGGCGTAGGGAGGACACGCTACGGATCGCCACTTGGCAACTGGCTGCAACGGGTACAGCTGACCCTGAGATGCTCTATCAAGCGGCTGGCTTGGCGCGTCATGCTCACGATTTCAAGCAAGTGGTTAACCTACTGGAAGCGCTTCCGGAAAATAGTAAAACAGTACGTGCGCTCCTCCTGCTCGCAGATTCTTTGTTTCTACTTGGTGATGCGAGCAGAGCGGAAAGTGTGCTTGCTGAGGCAGATGCCTTGGCGGAAAGCGAAACCGAGAAGCTGGACGTCACCCTTCTGAGGACGTGGAGCCTTTTTTGGATTGGAAGGACCGACGACGCACTTTCGGCCAATCGGGCGGCGCTGCAAGCTACATCTGGACCGAGTGAACGCCAAGTCCTGCGCATCATTGAAGGATGTATACGGAGCATATCAGGAACCCCGCTCAGAGCATGCGAGATTTTTGAGGAGTTGGACGCTGATCCTTCCAGACTCCCGAAGTTTAGTGTTTGGACAATGGGCACTATGCTGAAGTCTGCTGCTCTAACTCTAGTGGGCCGCACCTCTGAGGCAAGGCAGTTGTCCGAGCGAGCGTATGAGTTGAGCCTCAACTCCACGGAGTTGGCGCTAACAACCCACCCCGTAGGGCATCTAATATGTCTAGCTTATGCACTTTCGGAAGAAGGTCGCATTGCAGAGGCGAGACAGACATGCCAAGACGCTTGGGCAACTCTGGATAAGATCCAAGATCACGTTTCATGGATCTGGCTTTCATATATCAGCGCCCGGTCTGAGTGGCTTGCCGGTCGTCCGAAATCGGCTCGACGCTGGTTCCTCGAATGCATAGCAAAATCAAAATCTAGTGGGAACCATCGCGCACTAAGGCTAGCAATGTCCGGCCTGTCAGCTTGCGCATCAATACTAGGTGATGTCGAAACAGCGAGGTCGATTGAGAATGAACTGCGCACTATCGGCATGTCAGAGCTTCGTGCAGGCGAAGACAGGCTAGGGGAAGCCTGGCTACTCGCGGCATCCGGAAAAATGATGCAGGCCCAAGCAGTACTTCTTGAGGCCGCGTTCAGGGCGCGGAAGTCAGGCGAAGTAGTTTCGGAAGCATTGCTGCTTACAGATGCAGCGCGGATGGGTGCAGGAGATGTCGCGGAGCGGCTAGGCGAGATAGCTGATCACTGTGACGGGCCGCTTGCACGCGCGCGGGTTAAATTTGCGGAGGGCATAGCCTCAAATAATCCAGATGAGTTGTTTTGTGCAGCTGAGGAACTTAGTGACCTCGACGCTACACTGCTGGCGGCAGAAGCCTTTTCTGCTGCCTCATCTGCCTGGGGAAAAGCGGGGCTTGAACTTCGAGCAAAAGAAGCAAATCGTCGGGCAAAGGCGCATGCAAGAGAATGCGAAGGTGCTCGCACTCCGCTTCTCGCCACGACGCAAGCTACGGCTCATCTAACGGCACGAGAGCGTGAAATTTCTTTTCTGGCGGCCGCAGGAGAGTCCAGCAAAAACATAGCCGCACATCTTGGTGTTTCCGTGCGGACTGTCGAAAATCATCTTCAGCGCACATACATAAAGCTTGGCGTGACGGGCAGAAAAGGGCTTTTTGCTGCGCTGACCATGTACAGTGATGTTGAACTTAAGGATAAAGGCCCCAGGCACCAGAGTTCGTAATAATGTCGCAAGCATGGTGTCGTGCGGACGCGTGCGACATGCTGGTTGACCAGCATCGTTGTCTCTCATCCGGTCAGCGTGAGGTTGTGCAGACGGGCGATGCCGAGCATGGCGTAGTGAAGGCCGTCGCCCTTCAGACGGCAGTCGCGGAGGATCTTCCAGGTCTTCATGCGGGCGAAGGCGTGCTCGACGCGGGCGCGGACCTTGCGGTGCAAGCTGTTGTGCTCTTCTTTCCAGGCCGGGAGTTCGCTCTGGCCGCGTTCGCGGCGGTGTGGGATGACCAGACCGGTGCCGCGGTAGCCCTGGGAGCCGCCGAACAATAACTTCTCGATCTTGCTGAGGGTTACGGGGATGTGAGGTCGTGTCCGGCGATAGCGGCGAGTTGTCCGGCTGTAGTCACGGTGAGGGGTCCGGCGGGAACTGTGTGGCCGAGAGCGGCGAGGACGGGTGCGGTTTCCCGGAGGGTTGTGCCGATCCTGTTCTTGGACAGGCCGGTCACTTCGGCGAGGGGTGCCTGTGCAGGGTCCCGGCAAAGTCGTTCAGTAGCCCTGTGACGTGGGATTTTGCGGGGCGGAAGAGGTGCGCGGGCGTGGTCCGGTCCGGTTGGATGGAGG
>NZ_JBIRUY010000024.1:0-120343 GCF_044335305.1 Streptomyces sp. NPDC020490
CGGTTACATTCCGAACCCGGAAGCTAAGCCTTACAGCGCCGATGGTACTGCAGGGGGGACCCTGTGGGAGAGTAGGACGCCGCCGAACAATTCTTGAAAAAGGCCCACGCCAAATATGGCGTGGGCCTTTTTGCGTTCCTGGTTACAGTGATCCGTATGAACTGTCTGATCCGCTCCATACGGTCCGACGAGTGGCCGGAGGCCAAGGCGCTGCGGCTGACCGCGCTCCAGGACCCGGTCGCGCACCTGGCCTTCCTGGAGACGTACGAGGAAGCTCTGGCCAGGCCGGACTCCTACTGGCAGGAGCGGGCCGCCGGCGCCGCACACGACGCGACCGGGGCGCAGCAGATCATCGCCCAGGGGCCGGACGGCGACTGGGTCGGCACGCTGACGGTGCTGGTCGAGGAGCCGGGCACGACGGACTGGGCCGGGTTCCCCGTGGAGCGGAGGCAGGGACACATCGTCGGGGTGTACGTGCTGCCGGAATACCGGGGGATCGGGCTGACCGAGGTGCTGTTCGAGGACGCGCTGGAGTGGGCGTGGCACGCCGGCGTCGAACGGGTGCGGCTGATCGTGCACGAGGACAACACACGAGCCCAGCGGTTCTACGGCAAGGTCGGGTTCAAGCCGAGCGGGCGGGTCGTGCCGCTGGGGAAGGCGCCCGGCGAGTCGGAGTTCGAGTTCGTCCTGGAGCGCTAGCGAAGGGTCACACCGGGAGTTCGTCGTGCGGCCAGCGGCTGCGGCCCTGTTCGCGGGAGCGGAGCAGGGCCAGGGTGGGCAGGCCGGCGTCGGCTCCGGTGGACAGGAGGTCCGGGAGCTGGGGAAGCGGGGCCACCGCGGCGACGTCGTCGAGGACGAGCGTCAGTGGTGGGTCGAGGCGACCGGAGGATGACCGTTCGGCCATGCGCCGGCCGCCCTCGACCACGCTGGAGACGAGGGCCGTCAGGAGCGGCATCGCGCCTGGGTTGGTCCTGGGGTCCTCGACGGATTCCCCCACGACATAGAGCGTGCCCCCTTCGTGGACGAAGGAATCCAAGGCGAGGGCATCCGCTCGGTTGGGAGTGCACGCCTCGCGGATGTTGACGGTGAAGAGGGACGACAGGGCACGGCTGGTCAGTTCCTGGGCCATGTCGCGTCGTTCGGGGTGCGCGGTGAGCGCCGCCTCGAGTTCGCCGGCGGAGCCGGGGGCCGCCTTCGGGTTCGTGCGGAGGATGCGGACCGCGTCCTGGATCTGGGTGCCCTGGGACCAGCGGTGGACGTGGCGGATGGTGCGGCCGTCGACGGCGGCGGCGTGGACGTAGCTGCGCAGAAGGGTCTCCGCGGTGGCCGCCACGGCCTGGTCGAGCTTGGCCGTGGGACGGACCGGGGCCAGCATCGCCGCCGCCCGTGCCGCGGCCGTCTGCTTGTCCTCGCAGCCCGCCGTGGGGGACCAGTGGAGGCGGGCCGGGGTGTCGCAGCGGTGGGCGGGGTCGTAGAGGTGGACAGGGCCCAGTTTGGCGCGGGCGTCCTTGGTGTCCGACCAGACCGCGGGGTTGGAGGTGACCACGAGGGCGGGGCCCTCCGCGTCGCGTACCGCCTGCGCCGCGGTCGCCCGGCGGGCCTCCCTCGTCGCCACGACGGCCCTGTCCCATCCGCCGGTGCCTTCGCCGCCGAACAGGGGCGTGGCGGGCAGCGGCGTGGCGGGCACGGTCGCGGGGGTCGCCGGGTGGAGGAGTTCAGCGGGGGCCGGGGCCGGGGCCGTACGGGGTGTGGGGACCTCGTGGCGCGGCGGCTGGGTGCCGTCGTACGGCCCCGTGGGCTCCTCCTGGGCCTCCGGGGGCCGCTGGGCGGCCGTCGTGGCCCTCCCGGGCGCCGCCGTGCGCTGTGCGCGCCGCTTCAGGCGGCCGGCCCGCCAGCGGGCCAGCGTGCCCATCGTGAACACGGTCAGCACGAACAGCACCATCAACTGGCCGATGAACAGGCCCCAGAAGAGCCCGTACCCGGAGAGTTGCCCGACCGGGGTGTCCGGCCAGGCGCCGGGCATGTCGTGCGGCGCACCGATGAGGTGACGCATGGCGAGGGGGGTGCGGGTGAAGCGGACGCCGTCCGGCCAGGCGCCGTTCGCCAGCAGACCGGCGAGCCCGGTGGCGGTCCACACCAGCAGGGTCATGCCGAGGAGGAAGGCGAGCAGGCCGATCAGCAGTCCGTCCGGGATGCCTCCCTGACCGTCCCGCCGGCCCTCTTCGGGTCTCACCACTGCCTCTCCTCACGCCACCGTGGACTCGGACGAGCCGTCGAGGTGATGTTCCACGAAGGCCGCCGCCCGCTCCTCCGCCTCCAGTTCGACGGCGTGCAGGGCGTCGTCCGCCAGGTGGTCGCTCGACGACTCGGTCATCGCGCGGTCGGTGAACACCAGCGGGCGTTCGGTCTCGGTGATCAGGTGTTTGACGACCTGGACGTTGCCGTTGACGTCCCACACGGCGATGCCTGGGGTGAGGGTGGGGATGATCTCCACCGCCCAGCGGGGCAGGCCGAGCACCCGGCCGGTCGCCCGTGCCTCGTCCGCCTTCTGCGCGTAGATCGTCCTGGTCGACGCCATCTTCAGGATCGCGGCCGCTTCCTTCGCGGCCGCTCCGTCGACGACGTCGGACAGGTGGTGGACGACCGCCACGAAGGACAGGCCCAGGCGGCGGCCGAACTTCAGCAGCCGCTGGAACAGCTGTGCCACGAAGGGGCTGTTGATGATGTGCCAGGCCTCCTCGACCAGGAAGATGCGCTTCTTCCGGTCGGGGCGGATCCAGGTGTGCTCCAGCCACACGCCGACGATCGCCATGAGGATCGGCATGGCGATGGAGTTGCGGTCGATGTGGGACAGGTCGAAGACGATCAGCGGGGCGTCGAGGTCGATGCCGACCGTCGTCGGCCCGTCGAACATGCCCCGCAGGTCGCCGTCGACGAGGCGGTCGAGGACCAGCGCCACGTCCAGGCCCCATGCCCGTACGTCGTCTATGTCGACGTTCATCGCCTCGGCGGACTCCGGTTCGGGGTGCCGCAGCTGCTCGACGATGTCCGTCAGGACGGGCTGGCGGTCGGTGATCGACTCGTTGACGTAGGCGTGCGCGACCTTCAGCGCGAAGCCGGAGCGCTCGTCGAGGCCGTGGCCCATCGCGACCTCGATGATGGTGCGCAGCAGCGCCAGCTGCCCGGTCGTCGTGATCGCCGGGTCCAGGGGGTTGAGCCGGATGCCCATGTCCAGGGCGGCCGTCGGGTCGAGCCGGATGGGGGTTATCCCCAGCTCCTCGGCGATGAGGTTCCACTCGCCGACCCCGTCCTCGCCCTGGGCGTCGAGGACGACGACCTGGCGGTCGCGGAACCGCAGCTGGCGCAGGACGTAGGTCTTCTCCAGCGCCGACTTGCCGTTGCCGGACTCGCCGAGGACGAGCCAGTGCGGGGCCGGGAGCTGCTGGCCGTACAGCTGGAAGGGGTCGTAGATGTAGCCCTTGCCGGAGTACACCTCGCGGCCGATGATCACGCCGGAGTCGCCGAGGCCGGGCGCGGCGGTCGGCAGGTAGACCGCCTGGGCCTGGCCCGTGGAGGTGCGTACCGGCAGGCGGGTCGTCTCGACCTTCCCGAAGAGGAAGGCCGTGAAGGCGTCGGTGAGGACGGACAGCGGATCCCGCATCTTCAGCAGCCCCTACCTTCGAATGCCGGTGGCGAACGGGAGCGTGTTCACGAAGGCGCGGTGGTGCTCGCGGTCGCACCACTCCAGCTTCAGGTACGACTTTCCGGCCGAGGCCCGGATGGTCCGCTTGTCGCGGGCCAGGGCCTCGGGGGAGCGGGAGGAGACGGTGATGTAGCCGACGAGGTTGACGCCGGCCGCGCCGCTGGCGAGGTCCTCGCCGCGCTGGTCCAGGCGGGTGTGGGCGGCCACGTCGCGCGGGTCCACGGTCCGGTTCATCTTGGCGGCACGGGACGCCTCGGCCTCGTCGTTGGTCTTCTCGGTCAGCATGCGTTCGATGGCCACCTCGGTGGGCTCGAGATCCATCGTGACGGCGACCGTCCGGATGACGTCCGGGGTGTGCACCAGCAGCGGCGCGAGGAAGTTGACGCCGACCGGGGTCATGGGCCACTCCTTCACCCAGGCGGTGGCGTGGCACCAGGGGGCGCGGGTGGAGGACTCGCGGGTCTTGGCCTGGAGGTAGGTGGGCTCCATGGCGTCCAGCTCGGCCGGCCAGGCGTTGCGCTTGGTCATCGCCTGGATGTGGTCGATCGGGTGGTCCGGGTCGTACATGGAGTGGATCAGGGAGGCCAGGCGGCTCTGGCCGAGCGGCTGGCGCACCCGGATGTCGGCCTCCTGCAGGCG
Source organism: Streptomyces sp. NPDC020490 (assembly GCF_044335305.1). NCBI lineage: Bacteria > Bacillati > Actinomycetota > Actinomycetes > Kitasatosporales > Streptomycetaceae > Streptomyces > Streptomyces sp. NPDC020490. Next base: position 4,343 of record NZ_JBIRUY010000024.1, read on the forward strand.
CGAGCAGATGTCGGTGAGCTCGCGGGCCATGACGATGGCCAGTCCGGCGTCCCGGTCGAGCTTGCGTCCGCCGTGCGGCCGTGCCGCCCGCGCCATCGCCTGCGCCTCGGCGGCGAGTTCGCGGGTGTAGTGCATGCAGGCGACCAGGTAGGCGCGGTGCTGCTCGCTGCTGGTCGACACCATCGACTGCAGCTGGTCGTACGACTGCTGCAACCAGGCCGGCGCCCTGTCGTCGCCGCGCACGGCGACGTCCTTGGCGTGGGCGTCGGGGTCGGCGGGGAGGGTGCGGGCGAGCATCTGCAGGCGGGTGACGAAGCCGTCGCCGTTGGCGACGTGCTTGAGGAGGGTGCCGAAGCGGTCGACGAGGGCTTCCTGGTCCTCGGAGTCGCGCAGGCCGACGCCCGGGCCCTCGATCTCGATGGCCGCGGTGACCGTGCGGCGGTCGGCGTGCAGGAGCACGGCGATCTCGTCGGGGCCGAAGGGGGCGGCCAGCCAGCTGATGCGGCCGATGCCGGGCGGCGGGCCGATCTCGACCTCGCGGCCGTCGATGCGGGTGCCGGCCTCCACGGCGCCGGAGCGGTAGGTGGTGCCCTGCCGCAGGGTCCGCTTGTAACTGCGGTTGATCTCGAACCACTTGTAGAACGTGCGGTGCTTGTACGGCACGTAGACCGCGGCCAGCGCGAGCAGCGGGAAGCCCGTCAGCAGCACGATGCGCAGGGGCAGGACCGGGACGAGGAGCCCGCACATCATGCCGAGGAAAGCGCCGACGATGATCAGCGCGATCTCGCCCGACTCGCGGTTGCGGCCGACGATCGCGTTCGGCCGGGCGCGGCCGATGAGATACGTACGGCGGGGCGTGACCGGATGGGACAGGTGGGACTCGGTCGTCAACGCCCTTCACCTCCCGTGCGGTTGGTACTGCTGTTGCGGGTGCTGCTGGCGTGCGGGGTGTTCACCGCGCTGCTGCTGGAGCGGGGCGCGGGTGCGGCGGAGGGGACAGATCCGCCGCCACCGGTCGGGGTGCGGGAGCTGTGCGCGGCGACTCCGCCGCTGGCCGGGTTGGCCGGGCGTGCGCCGCCGGAGGCGGACTGGCCGCCGCCTCCGCCGTCGTTGGCGCGGGTGCTGTGCGTCTTGATGCCCTGGGCGACGAGCGTCGCCGGGGAGCTGATGACCGCGGCGGCCTTGCCCTCGGCGCCCTGCATGATGCGGTTGTTGCGGGAGCCGGCGATCTCGTCCCCGAAGCCCGGGACGAAGCGGTAGATCATCGCGCTGGCGAAGATGGCCAGCAGGATGATCGCGAGGCCGGAGACGACGGCGGAGAAGGAGTCGGGGCCGTCGTCGGTGGACAGCGCGCCGGCCAGCCCCAGCACTATCACGATGACCGGCTTGACCAGGATGACGGCGATCATGATGCCCGCCCAGCGGCGGACGTGGCCCCACAGGTTCTTGTCGACCAGGCCGGCGTAGACGACGGTGCCGAGGAGGGCGCCGACGTAGAGGAGGGCGGCCCGGATGACCAGCTCCAGCCACAGGACGCCCGCGGCGAGGATGCTGACCAGTGACACGACGATCAGCATGATCGGGCCGCCGCCGATGTCGTCGCCCTTGTCCAGGGCGCCGGAGAACGTGCCGAAGAACGTGTCGGTCTGATCACCGGTGGTCTTCGCCAGCACGTCGGTGACGCCGTCGGTCGCGGAGACGACGGTGTAGAGGATCAGCGGTGTGAACGCCGACGCCAGCACGGTCAGCCAGAGGAAGCCGATCGCCTCCGAGATGGCGGTGGTGAGCGGCACGCCGCGGACCGCCCGCTTGGCCACGGCCAACAGCCACAGCAGCAGCGTCAGGATCGTCGACGCGGCGAAGACGACGGCGTACTGCTGCAGGAACTTGGCGTTGGTGAAGTCGACGTTCGCGGTGTCCTTCACGGCCCCGCTGAGCTTGTCGATGGTCCAGGAGGCGGCGTCGGCACAGCCCTTGCCGAGGGAGGAGAGGGGGTCGAGGGTGGAGGTGAGGCTGGGGGTGGTGGTGCCGGTGGAGCCTTTGTCGCCGCTGCCTCGTTCGCAGTACTTCTTGGCGGGGCCGATCAGCAGGTCGCAGGGATCGTTGCTCTGGGTCGGCTTAGGAGTGGGCGCAGCGACAGCCCGGGTAGCCAGCAGGACAGCACTGGCCTGTACAACGGCCACCACCCCTGAGATCTTGAGTACGCGACGCGGGTTACCGGGCATATGTGAACCCTCCGTACTCCTCGATGGCCTTGCTGATCTCGTCCGAACTGGCGGCCCTGTCGTCGCCGGGGACCGGTGCTGGGCCGTCTTTCTGCGTGTCCGTGGCGATCTTCCAGTCGCCGTCGACCCATTGCAGGTCGAAGGTCCACGTCTTCCATGTGGAACTCACCGGGTCGGTCGATGATTGGCCCGACATGCCGATGAGGCCCATGTACCAGACCGCGACTTGGGCATCGCTGTCGCTGTAGCGCGTGACCTTGGTTCCCACGGGGATGGTGCGGGAGACGAACGTGCTGCCTTTCGGGGCGTTGCCGTCCGCGTCGAGGCCCAGCTTGCTGAGGAAGTCCGTGGAATATGCCGAGTCCATGGCGGTCAGCAGCTTGGACGCTGCGGCGGAGGTGTAGATGGTGTCCACGATGGTGTGCCGGCTGTCTTTCGTGAACATGCCGGTTGATCCCAGTGCCACCGCGTAGTTCGCCGCCGCGCTCTGGGCGCCCTGTTGGTCGTGGGCGAAGCCTGTGGGGATGTCCGAGGTCTTGGACTGGACCGGCTTCGTGCCGGTGGCTGCCGTTGCCGCCGCCTCCGGCTTGTCCTCGGCTCCGCCGTCCGATGAGGAATCGTCGCCTCCACGGTTCGCGAAGGCGATCGCGGCGATCAGCAGGACCACCACCCCGACCACCGTGACCAGGCTCCGTGACGACCGGCCGCCGCGCCGGGCGCCCCCGTACACGTCGCCGCCGCCTCCGGGCAGCCGGGTACGGGTCTGGCCCGTGCCGCCGTAACCGCCGGAGGCCTCGTGCTCGTCTCCGAGACTCATGCCGCGTACGCCCCCTCGACGTCGTGCGCGAAGTCGTGCAGAAACACGTCGGAGTACGACGGTAGCCGTGCTGGTTGCCGCGCGGGCGCGGTGTGGTGACTCGACATCAGGGAGACGCAACCTCAGCCGGTGGGCACGACGGGTGGGTGGGGGTGCAGGTGGACCGGGCGTGCCCGGACGGGACCGGAGGAACGGGCGGGCCGTCAGACGGCCATGCCGTACACGATGGTGAACAGCGTGCCGAGCGAGCCGATGATGAAGACGCCTGTCAGGCCCGCGATGATGAGGCCCTTGCCCTGTTCCGCGCTGAAGGTGTCGCGCAGGGCGGTGGCGCCGATGCGCTGCTTGGCGGCGCCCCATACGGCGATCCCGAGGCAGAGCAGGATGGCGACCGCCATGACCACCTCGATCATCACCTTGGCCTCGTTGCCCAGGCTGCCGAAGGGGCCCCAGTCCGGAGCGATCCCGCCGATGATGGTGTTGATGTCTCCCTTGTCGGCCGCAAAGAGCATGTAAGTCACCGCCCCTGGTGGGTAGTTCCGCAGTCCCCTGCGGGTGTGCAGAGGTCAGGCCCATTGTCGCTGACAATGTCGCCGCCGCATGTCGACTTGGCGTCATTGCTTTGCGGGTTTCGTACGAAAAGCATGGTCCGGTCACTCTGTGTATCACGACCGGTCACGCCGGGCAATGAGGCCTGGGCGGAACCTTCGTGTGGTTCCGTCGTTGACCTTCCTTATGGCCAGGTGGGGTTTCTGACGGCTGGTCGGGTGAGATGTCCGGAACGATGGTCTCACGCGAAAGGGGCCCCGGCGTTGTGCCGGGGCCCCTTCGTACGGGGGCGGTCAGCCGGTGAAGGCGGACACGCCCTCGGGGGTGCCCCAGCCGGTCGGGCCGTCGTACCCCGACCGGGCCGTGCACAGGTAGGCGGTGGAGCAGCTGCCGTTGTTGCCGCTGGTGACGTCGTTCAGCGCGGAGGTGCCGGCCTTGGCGTAGGGGAAGGAAGCCGGGTAGCTGCTGCTGGACGGCGTTCCGGCCAGGGCGTAGACGCCGGCGATGATGGGCGCCGAGGCGCTCGTGCCGCCGAAGGTGTACCAGCCGGCGGTGATGCCGTAGGAGTCGTAGACCGAGACGCCGGTGGCCGGGTCGGCGACCGCCGCCACGTCCGAGATCGTGCGCCTGGTGCAGCCGGTGTCGGTCTGCCAGCTGGGCTTGGCGTCGTAGGAGGAGCAGCCGGAGCCGGTCCCCTCGGAGCTGGACGTCTTCCAGACCGTCTCCGTCCAGCCGCGGCTGGAGGACGACGTGGACAGGGCGGTGCCGCCGACGGAGGTCACGTACTTCGAGGCGGCCGGGTATTCGGCGCCGTAGCCGCTGTCGCCGGCGCTGACGGTGATGGCGACGCCGGGGTGGTTGAAGTAGGCGGAGTCGTAGGAGCTGTCGGAGGAGGACTCCGAGCCGCCGTAGCTGTTGGAGACGTACTTCGCGCCGAGGGTGACCGCGCGGTTCACGGCGGTGCCCAGGTTGGCCATGGTGGCGGAGGTGGCCTCGACGAGCAGGATGTTGCAGTTCGGGCAGACGGCGGACGCCATGTCGAGGTCGAGGGAGATCTCCTCGGCCCAGCCGGAGTCCGCGGAGGGCAGGGAGGTCGTCGAGCCGGTCTGGCTGACCTTCTTGAAGCAGCCGTTGGCGGTGGTGCAGGCGGACAGGCCGTAGTAGGACCGGTACTTCGCGAGGTCGGCCTCGGCGTTCGGGTCGTCGTAGGCGTCGACGATGGCGATGGTCTCGCCGGAGCCGTTGGAGGCGGCGGCGGAGGTCAGGCCGTAGGCGGACTGCAGGTCGCTCGGGCCGTAGCCGGACGGGGTGGAGGCGTCGGCGGCCTTGGGGGTGAGGCCGGTCCGCTTCGCCTGCTGCTTCTGGTAGGCCGTCAGGCCGCCGGTGACGCGGAAGGAGTCGCAGGCCAGTTCGCCCTGGTGCCGGGGGGTGGAACAGGGCGTCGCGGTCCAGGTCGCCTTCGACGGGGTGGCCGTCGGGGCTGCGTCGGCCTGGGCGGCGGCGCCGAAGCCGGTGAGCAGCAGGGCGGCCGTGGCCACCGCGGCCGTGCTCAGACGGCGCCAACCGCTGTGCGCGGGCCTTCTGTTGGGGGGAGTGGAACGCATCGTGCAGCCTCCTGGTGTTCCGGGTCGGAGTGAACAGGGGCGGTGCGGGTGCGAGGCCGTCGGTACGGGGTCCCCGACGGCGGGCGGCGGCCCGCCGAGAACCCTGACTTGTTGAGTACGCGACAACAAGACCGGTTGTGGAATCCTGACGTCCGCATTACTGAAGGAGTCGCGGGCTTACCCGGCGATGACGGGGTGATGGCGGCTCGATGGCCGCGGCTTGACCGGACGCACAGGTGGCCCACAGGGGGTCCGCGGGGCGGAGGCGGCGTGGATCGTCATGGGGGCGGGGGGAGGAGGCGGGGGTGCGGTCATGTGGAGGAGGGGCTGCCGGGACCGCGGGAGGGCGGCTTCCGTCAGGGGTCGGTGCCCGCGGCCTCCAGGGATGGGAAGCCCCTGTGAGCCGGGTGCCGGCCGGGTGGCCCGGCGTGAGGAGAGGCGGGCGAGGGCGGGCGCCGGTACCGTGGAGGGGGCGCCGGGTGTCCCGGCGACGCCGTTCGTGCAGGTGGTTTCGGACAGCCGGTGAGATGGAGGGACGAGAGGCAGCCGCCATGACCGTGTCGCCGGAGCGTAAGCGCGCCTCCCGTACGGCCGGCCCCGTGTGCCTGGCCGTCATGCTGCTCGTGCCGGCTCTCACCTCCGCCTCCCTCGCCGCCGCCGACGACGGCCCCGGGCCCCTCGGCGTCACCGCGGTGGTGCCCGCCACGGCGAGCAGCGCGCGGGTCGGGGCCCTGTTCGGCGCCGACGGGCACTTCTGCACCGCCTCCGTCGTGCGCAGCCCGCACCGCGACCTCATAGTCACCGCCGCGCACTGTCTGGGCGGGGGCGGCGACCTGACCTTCGTGCCCGGCTACCGGGACGGCGCGGCCCCCTACGGGGTCTGGCGCATACGCGAGCGGTTCGTGCCCGAGGGGTGGAGCGAACGGAGTGACGAGGACAGCGACGTCGGCTTCGCCGTCCTGGAGGACCAGGGGGGCCGGGGCGTCGAGGACGTCGTCGGCGGGAACCGGTTCACCACCGGGACGGCGACCGGGGCCACCCCTGTGACCGTCACCGGTTATCCCAACGCCCGCGAGGTCCCCGTCGGCTGCACCCAGCGGCCTACCCCGTACGGCAGCACCCAGCAGCGCATCGAGTGCCCCGACCTCACCGGCGGCACCAGCGGCAGCCCGTGGGTGGACGGCGACGACCGGGTCGTCGGCGTCCTCGGCGGCCACGAGCGGGGCGGGTCGACCGCCGACGTCTCCTACAGCGCGGTGCTCGGCACGGAGGCCGCCGAGCTGTACCGGGAGGCGTCCGGAGGGCTTTGAGGGTCTTACGGGGGCCTTTCAGAGCCATCCAGAGCCCTCCCGAGCCCCTGCCCCTCCCGAGCCCCTCCATAGGCCCCTCCAGAGTTCTCCCGAGCCCTCAGGGGGCCATCGTCGGCCCGCGGTTTCTCCTTCCCCGTGATCACCCCGGATCGCCGGACCCGCCCCTACACTGACGTGGGCGACGGACTCCCGGACGGTGAGGGGCGGTTGACGGTGCGTAAGGCATGGATCGTGGCGACCGTTGCGGTCGGCTCCGCGCTGTCCTTCGTGATGCTGCTCGTCGTCGGGGTGTACGTCGTCGCCGGCAACCTGACGGGCGGCGTCGGCGGCGGCACCAAGGCCCTCGCCAAGGGGGCCGTGCCCGCGGCCTACCGGGACATCGTGCAGAAGTGGGGCAACCTGTGCCCCGCCATCAACCCCGCCCTGCTCGCCGCCCAGCTCTACCAGGAGAGCGGCTTCAACCCCAACGCCAGGAGCGCCGCCGCGGCGGAGGGGATAGCGCAGTTCATCCCCGGGACCTGGGCCACGCACGGCATCGACGGCAACGGCGACGGCAAGCGGGACGTGTGGGACCCGGAGGACGCGATCCCGTCGGCGGCGTCGTACGACTGCAAACTCGCCTCGTACGTGAAGGACGTACCCGGGAACCTGACCGAAAACATGCTGGCCTCGTACAACGCCGGCGCCTACGCGGTGATCAAGTACGGGGGCGTGCCGCCGTACGCGGAGACCCGGAACTACGTCAAGACCATCACGACGCTCGAGGAGAGCTTCGCCGCGCCCGTCAGCCGGGTCGATCCGTCCGAGCAGGCGGCCGGGGCCATCGCCTTCGCGCAGAAGAAGCTCGGCACGCCCTACCTGTGGGGCGGCGAGGGAACTGCCGCCGACGGCGGGCGTTTTGACTGCTCGGGGCTGACGCAGGCGGCGTACGCGAGCGTCGGCGTCACCCTGCCGCGGGTCGCCAACGACCAGTACAACGCCGGGCCGCACCCCGCGCGTGACGAACTGCTGCCGGGGGACCTGGTGTTCTTCTCGGACGACCTCACCGACTCCCGCGCCATCCGGCACGTGGGAATCTATGTGGGCGGCGGATATATGATCGACGCCCCGCGCACGGGCGCGGTGATCCGGTTCGATCCCATCGACACCCCGGACTACTTCGGGGCCACCCGGGTCACCGAGGATGGCGCGAAAGCGCTGCCCACCACGGTGTGAACCGAGCGTGAACCCACCCCCTGAGCTGCGGCGATGAGTCTCTCTTCGATAACGTCTGCGTGATCATTCGGTGGAGGGTGGAACGTATCGACGGGGGCCGTGCGTTCCTGTTGGCGTAGCCGGACCACGGGGGTGGCAGGAGCGGCGTGCGCAAGGGCGCGCCGGGAGAGACGACGAAGGGGCCGCAGCACCATGGCTGGACTCGCCGAATCCGGGTCGAACCCCGACGTCGAGCTGCTCTACGACATCAACGGGCTGGCCAAGGACGCCCCGCACTGGTTCGACCGCCTCATGGAGTACGTCGGGGAGTACGGGCTGCTGCTCGCCATGGTGCTCCTGGTGCTGTGGTGCTGGTGGTCGGTGCGCCGGCGGGGCGCCGAGGACGCGGCGTCGTCCGTGGCCGCACTGGTGTGGGCGCCGCTGGCGGCCGGGATCGCGGTCCTGGTGAACGTGCCGATAAGGGGCTTCGTCGAGCGGCCCCGGCCCTTCCTGCAGCACCAGGGGCTGGACGTCCTGGTCTCCGGCAAGACCGACTACTCCTTCGTCAGCGACCACGCGACGATCACCATGGCCATGGGCGTCGGACTCTTCGTCGCCAACCGGAAGTTCGGGCTCGTCGGGATAGGGCTGGCGCTGCTGGAAGGGTTCTGCCGGGTCTACATGGGCGTGCACTACCCGACGGACGTCGTGGGCGGGTTCGCGCTCGGCACGGCGGTGGCCCTGCTGCTGCTGCCGCTGGCGATGGCCCTGCTGACGCCGTTGATGAAGGCGGTGGAGCGGTCGCCGCGCGCCGGGCTGCTGATCCGGGCCCGGGGCGGCTCCCGCATGGGCCGGGACGCGGTGCTCGCCGGGACCCGCGAGGGAGCCGTGGGCTCCGAGGAACGGGACCTGGCCGCGTAGCGACCGGTACGGCCTCCGCGATCCTCCACGGCCTCCGCGATCCTCCACGGCCGGCACGACCGCCACGGCCGGCACGACCTCCACGGCCGGCACGACCTCCACGGCCGGCACGACCTCCACGGCCGGCACGACCTCCACGGCCGGCACGACCGCCGCGGCCGGCACGACCGGCACGGCCGTCTGCGGGCGGGCCCGTGTAGCGCTGCCGACAGGCGGGCCCCCGCAGCGCCGGCCCAGTTGACTACAGCGCCTGCGGGTAGGTGAAGAAGCGGTTCGGGTCGTACTGCTTCTTCAGCTGGGTCAGGCGCGTGACCGCGTCCCCGTAGTACGCCTGGCGCCAGTTCGTCAGCGCCGGGTCGGTGTAGTTCTGGTACGCCGCTCCGGACGCGTACGGCTTCATCGCGTCGTGGGCCGACGCCAGCCAGGCACGCGCCGTCGTGCCCGAGCCGCTCGCCGGCCAGGACGCGATGTACTGGGCCAGCATCCGGGAGCGGCGGTGGACGAAGGCGGTCGCCGTGGGCGAGACGCGGTTGACCGCGCCGCCCAGTGCCGTCAGGGCGATGCTGCCGGAACCGCCGCGCACCGAGGTCAGCTGCGCGAGCAGGGTGCGCACGCCCGCGGAGGAGAGCGAGCGGTCGAAGAAGTCGGAACGCGCCGCGTACGTCTCCCTCTTCAGCGCGCCCCGCGGGTCGCGGCCCGGCGTCGGGCCGGGCAGGTGGCACTGGGCCTGGGTGGAGAAGGAGGAGCAGCCGGCGTACAGCTCCATGGACTCCTCGTAGCCCCGGCGGTGCAGGGAGACACCCGACGCCGGGCCGCCCACCCGGTCGGCGAGGCGGTCCACCGCGTTCTGCAGTTCGCCGTAGGTGCCGAGGGAGAAGGCGGCGACGGAGACGGCCGGGGTGCCGCCCGGGGAGTTCGCCAGGTGCAGGGAGGACCAGATCTCGTCCGGTTGGCCCGGGCCCCACTCCTGCCAGGCCGCGACCACCGCGGCCGCCTTCGCCCACGGCCAGGTCAGATAGCCCGTCACGGCCTGCGGGGCCGGGTGGGTGCGGAAGCGCAGCTCCGTCACCACGCCGAAGTTGCCGTTGCCCGCGCCGCGCAGGGCCCAGAAGAGGTCCTTGTTCTCCTGGGCGTCGGCGGTCAGCTGCCTGCCGTCCGCCGTGATCAGCGTGGCCCCGGTGAGGCTGTCGCAGGTCAGTCCGTAGGCGCGGGAGACCACGCCGTGGCCGCCGCCGAGCACCAGGCCGGAGACGCCCACGGTGGGGCACGACCCGGCGGGTATGGTCGCGCCCTTCGCGGCGAGCGCCCGGTAGACGTCGATCAGCTTGGCGCCGGCGCCGACGACCGCCTCGCCGCCGCTCGCCCGTACGCCGCTGAGCTTCGAGACGTCGACGATCAGCCTGCCGTTGCCGGAGGACCAGCCCGCGTAGGAGTGGCCGCCGTTGCGGATCGCGACGCGGACGCCGTGCGAGCGGGCGTACGCCAGTGTCGTGCGGATGTCGTCGGCGTGCGCGACGTAGGCCACCGCGGCGGGCTTCAGGCCGTCGAAGCGGGTGTTGTACAGCTGGTGCGCGGTGGTCCACCGCGCCTCTCCCGGCCGGACCAGCAGGCCGTCCAGGTCACGGGCGAGGGCCGACCAGCTCGCGGCGGTGGCCGGGGCGTGGCCGGCCGGCACCGGCAGGCCGGAGGAGGACGCCGAGACGGTGCGGGTCGAGGCGTCCGAGGGGCCGCCGCCGCTGCACCCGGCCGTCGCGACCGCCGCGAGCGCGGCCGCGCCGCCCGATATGAACGTACGCCGTTCCATGTAGCGCCTCCTGTCGGCTCTCCTGGAACGAGACGGCCCATCGGCTCCCCGGGTTCCAGCGGTCGGCGATCCGTTCGAGACGCGGTCGGCGATCCGTACGGGACGGGTCGGCGAGTCGGGTCGGTGATCCGTACGGGACGGGTCGGCGATCCGTACGAGACAGTCGCACGTGCGTGCGGGCGCGCGGTCCCCGGTCCGCCGTCACCGGAATCTGTGTGTGCCCTCCTCGTAAGCGTTCCGTGACCTAACCACACCGTCTGCAGGGGTTCACCTTGCGTTCATTTACGGCCATAGGCGCCTTCACCTGATCTGCCTAATTTCGGCCTTACGCGATGCGGGGCGTCCGTCGCAGGACGCGTCCGCATCACCCAGTCTTCGCACGCCGCCGGGTTCAGGTCGGCGGCTCCTGGAAGGAACTCCCTCAAGTGAAGCTTCAGCGCATGAACCGGCGGGCCCTCGCTCTCGGTGCTCTCGCCGTCTCCGGCGCCCTGGCCCTCACGGCGTGCGGCTCGGACGACACCGGTGGCGGCAAGGACGGCGGCAAGAGCGCCTCCTCGACCGCGGGCGCCTCCTCGATCAAGTGCGACGACGCCAAGGGGCAGCTGCTGTCCGACGGCTCCTCTGCGCAGAAGAACGCGATCGACGCCTGGGTGAAGAACTTCTCGCAGGCGTGTGGCGTGCAGATCAACTACAAGGCGGGCGGCTCCGGCGCCGGCGTCACCGCCTTCACGCAGGGTCAGATCGCCTGGGCCGGTTCCGACTCCGCGCTGAAGCCCGAAGAGGTCGCCGCCTCCAAGAAGGTCTGCTCCGGCGGCCAGGGCATCGACCTGCCGATGGTCGGCGGCCCGATCGCGGTCGGCTACAACCTGTCCGGCGTGGACAACCTGGTGCTGGACGCCCCGACCCTCGCCAAGATCTTCGACAGCAAGATCACCAAGTGGAACGACGCGGCGATCAAGAAGCTGAACCCCGACGCGAAGCTTCCCGACCTCAAGATCCAGGCGTTCCACCGCTCGGACGAGTCCGGCACCACGGACAACTTCACCAAGTACCTGATCGCCGCCGCTCCGGACAACTGGAAGTACGAGGGCGGCAAGGCCTGGCAGGCCAAGGGCGGCCAGTCCGCCGCGCAGTCCTCCGGCGTGGCCCAGCAGGTCAAGCAGACCAACGGCGCCATCGGCTACTTCGAGCTGTCCTACGTCGGTGACGGCGTCAAGGCCGTCAGCATCGACACCGGCGCCAGCGCCCCGGTCGCGCCCAGCAGCGACAGCGCCACCAAGGCGATCGCGGACGCCAAGGTCGTCGGCACCGGCAAGGACCTCTCGCTGCAGCTGAACTACGCGACCAAGGCCGAGGGCGCCTACCCGATCACCCTGGTCACCTACGAGATCGTCTGCGACAAGGGCACCAAGGCCGACGCTCTGCCGAACGTCAAGTCCTTCCTGCGCTACATCGCCTCCGAGGACGGCCAGGGCATGCTGACCGACCTCAAGTACGCCCCCATCCCCGCCGACATCATCACCAAGGTCCGCACCACCATCGAGGGCCTGAGCTGATCCGAGTGCGGTCCGGCCCGGTCACCCGGGCCGGACCGCACCGTCCGGTGCACCGCCGCCAGGAGCCGCACACCGAGTACGGCTCCGCAGAGCCGCACATCGCGTGCGGGTCCGCAGACCGGAGAACCCGATGGACATAACCACACAGAACACCCAGGCTCCTCCTTCCGTATCCCCGCCGGCCGACGCTGAGCACAAGCGCGCGGCCCGCGGCGCCACCCGGCCCGGCGACCGGATCTTCCTCGGTCTGTCCCGTGGGTCGGGCATCCTGCTGCTGGTGATCATGGCCGCGATCGCGGTCTTCCTCACCTACCGGGCCACCCTCGCGATCAGCAAGGACGAGGGCAACTTCCTCACCACCTTCGAGTGGAACACCAACCTGATCCCGCCGAAGTTCGGCATCGCCGTGCTGGCGTTCGGCACGGTGGTCTCCTCGGTCATCGCGATGGCGCTCGCCGTGCCGATCGCGGTCGCCATCGCGCTGTTCCTCACGCACTACGCCCCGCGCCGGCTGCGCGGCCCGATCGCCTATGTGATCGACCTGCTCGCCGCCGTGCCGTCCATCGTCTACGGCCTGTGGGGCGCGCTGATCCTCGTCCCGCACATGAACGGCCTCTTCGGCTGGCTGAACGACTTCTTCGGCTGGACCGGGATCTTCTCCTGGGACGGCGGTGCCCCCCGCTCGATGCTCACCGTGGGCATCCTGCTCGCGATCATGATCCTGCCGATCATCACCAACGTGAGCCGCGAGGTCTTCCGCCAGGTCCCGCAGATGCACGAGGAGGCGGCCCTCGCCCTCGGCGCCACGCGCTGGGAGGTGGTCCGCATGGCCGTGCTGCCGTTCGGCCGCTCCGGTGTGATCTCCGCCTCGATGCTCGGCCTCGGCCGCGCGCTCGGCGAGACGATGGCCGTCGCCACCGTGCTCTCCCCGGACTTCCTGATCCACGGCAGCCTGCTCAACCCGGGCGGCGGCACCTTCGCCCAGAACATCGCCTCCAAGTTCGGTGAGGCGACGGAGCAGGGCCGGGACGCGCTCATCGCCTCCGGTCTGGTCCTGTTCGTCATCACCCTGCTGGTCAACGGCGCGGCCCGCATGATCATCGCCCGCCGCAAGGAGTACTCGGGGGCCAACGCATGAGCCACGCCGCCATCGCCGACAAGCGCCCCAGCACCCTGCGCGGCGCCCACCTGCCGAAGTGGTTCCCGTGGGCGGTCGCCGCCGGGTCGGCCGCCGTCGGCATCGGCATCAGCGCCGCCGCCGGACTGCACAGCAGCATCCAGTGGGCCCTGATCGCCGCGATCCTCTTCGTCCTCGGCACGTACGGCATCGCCGCCCGCGTCGAGGGCCGCCGCCAGGCCAAGGACCGCATCGCGACCGCCCTGGTCTGGGTGGCCTTCCTGCTCGCCGTGATACCGCTGGTCTCCCTGGTGTGGACGACCCTCTCCCGCGGTGTGAAGGTCCTCGACGTCTACTTCCTGACCCACTCCATGGGCGTCGTCACCGACGCCGAGCCCGGCGGCGGCATCTACCACGCCATCGTCGGCAGCCTGGAGCAGGTCGGCCTCGCCACCCTGATGGCCGCGCCGATCGGCATCCTCACCGCGATCTACCTGGTCGAGTACGGGCGCGGCAACCTCGCCCGCGCCGTCACCTTCTTCGTCGACGTGATGACCGGCATCCCGTCGATCGTCGCCGGTCTGTTCATCCTCAGCCTCATGCTGATCTTCGACATGCAGCCGTTCGGCTTCGCCGGCTCGCTGGCGCTGGCCATCCTGATGATGCCGGTGGTCGTGCGCTCCACCGAGGAGATGCTCAAGCTCGTCCCGAACGAGCTGCGCGAGGCGTCCCTCGCGCTCGGCATCCCGAAGTGGCGCACCATCCTGAAGGTGGTCCTGCCGACCTCGATCGGCGGCATCACGACCGGCGTCATGCTGGCGATCGCCCGTATCGCGGGCGAGACCGCGCCGGTGCTGCTGCTGGTGTGGGGCAACTCGTTCATCAACACGAACCCCTTCGAGGGCGCGCAGCAGGCGCTGCCGCTCTACATCTACCAGCAGTACGCCAACAGCTCGGGTTCGACGGCGGCGTACGACAGGGCGTGGGCGGCCTCGCTCACGCTGATCGCCTTCGTGATGATCCTCAACCTGGTGGCCCGCGGCATCGCCCGCTGGAAGGCCCCGAAGACCGGTCGCTGACGCGGCCAACCGGCGACTGAAGACTGATGGAAGTGAAGTAGTCATGGCCAAACGAATCGACGTGAGCGGGCTCACCGCCTACTACGGCTCCCACAAGGCGATCGAGGACATCTCGATGACGGTCGAACCGCGTTCGGTGACGGCCTTCATCGGCCCCTCCGGCTGCGGCAAGTCGACGTTCCTGCGCACCCTCAACCGGATGCACGAGGTCACCGCCGGCGGCCGCGTCGAGGGCAAGGTGATGCTGGACGACGAGGACCTGTACGGCGCCGGCGTCGACCCGGTGTCGGTGCGCCGCGAGATCGGCATGGTGTTCCAGCGCCCGAACCCGTTCCCCACGATGTCGATCTTCGACAACGTGGCCGCGGGCCTGCGCCTGAACGGCAGCCACAAGAAGAGCGAGCTGAACGACGTCGTCGAGAAGTCGCTCAAGGGCGCCAACCTCTGGAACGAGGTCAAGGACCGCCTCAACAAGCCCGGGTCGGGCCTGTCCGGCGGTCAGCAGCAGCGGCTGTGCATCGCCCGCGCGATCGCGGTCGAGCCGAAGGTGCTGCTGATGGACGAGCCCTGCTCGGCCCTCGACCCGATCTCCACCCTCGCCATCGAGGACCTGATCGGCGAGCTGAAGGAGCGCTTCACGATCGTCATCGTGACGCACAACATGCAGCAGGCGGCGCGGGTCTCGGACCGTACGGCCTTCTTCAACCTCTCGGCCGTCGGCCAGCCCGGCCGGCTCATCGAGATCGACGACACCGAGCGCATCTTCTCCAACCCGTCCGTCCAGGCGACCGAGGACTACATCTCCGGCCGCTTCGGCTAGACCGGCCCGGGAGGCCGCCACCGAGGCCGCCACCGAGACGCCTCGCGGTGCTGCATGGCGGTGCCACCGTGAGGACGATGAAGGGCCCGCCCCCGGCAGGGGGCGGGCCCGCGTCGTAGGTGCGGTGCCGGCCTAAGAGGGCGACGGTGCCGGTCACAGGACGGCGAGGTCGATGAGTGCGAAGGCGCCCGCCGCCACCAGCGCGGCCGCCGGCATGGTGATGAACCAGCCCATGACGATGTTCTTGGCGACGCCCCAGCGCACGGCGTTCACCCGCTTCGTCGCGCCGACGCCCATGATGGCCGAGGTGATCACGTGGGTCGTCGAGATCGGGGCCTTGAACAGGAACGCGGTGGTGAACATGATCGACGCGCCGGTGGTCTCCGCGGCGAAGCCCTGCGGCGGGTCCAGTTCGATGATCTTCCGGCCCAGGGTGCGCATGATGCGCCAGCCGCCCGCGTAGGTGCCCAGGGACAGCATCAGGGCGCAGACGATCTTCACCCACACCGGGATCGGGTCGCCGAACGTCTCGTGGCCGGAAATGACCAGTGCCATCACCACGACGCCCATGGTCTTCTGCGCGTCCTGCAGACCGTGACCGAGCGCCATGCCGGCCGCCGAGACGGTCTGCGCTATGCGGAAGCCGCGCTTGGCCTTGTGCGGGTTGGTCCGGCGGAAGATCCACATGATCGTCGTCATGACCAGGTAGCCGACGACCAGGCCGACCACCGGGGACAGGAACATCGGGATGACGACCTTGTCCAGGACGCCGTTCCAGTGCACGGTCGTGCTGCCCGCGAGCGCCGCGCCCACCATGCCGCCGAACAGCGCGTGGGACGAGGAGGAGGGCAGGCCGAAGTACCAGGTGATCAGGTTCCAGGTGATCGCGCCGACGAGCGCGGCGAACAGGATGCCCATCCCCTTGGAGCCTTCGGGCGTCGCGATCAGCCCCTCGCTGACGGTCTTGGCGACCCCGCTGCCGAGGAAGGCGCCGGCCAGGTTCATCACCGCGGCCATGGCGAGGGCGGCCCGCGGGGTCAGCGCCCGCGTCGACACGGACGTCGCGATCGCGTTCGCCGAGTCGTGGAAGCCGTTGGTGTACGTGAAGAAGAGCGCGACCGCGATGGTCACGACCAGGGCGAGGGTGTCCATGAGGGGCTCAGGACTCCTTGACGGCGATGGTCTCCACCGTGTTCGCCACGTGCTCGAACGCGTCGGCGGCCTCTTCCAGCACGTCGACGATCTGCTTGAGCTTCAGCACCTCGATGGCCTCGTACTTGCCGTTGAAGAGGTGGGCCAGCAGCTTGCGGTGAATCTGGTCGGCCTGGTTCTCGAGGCGGTTGACCTCGATCCAGTACTCGGTCAGGTTGTCCATCGTGCGCAGGTTCGGCATGGCCTCGGCGGTGAGCTCCGCCGCCCGCGCCAGCACCTCGATCTGCTGCTCGACGCCCTTCGGCAGTTCCTCGATGTTGTAGAGGACGACCAGGTCGACGGCCTCCTCCATGAAGTCCATGATGTCGTCGAGGGAGGAGGCGAGGGAGTAGATGTCCTCGCGGTCGAAGGGCGTGATGAAGGAGGAGTTCAACTGGTGGAAGATCGCGTGGGTGGCGTCGTCACCGGCGTGTTCCGCGGCCCGCATACGCTCTGCGATCTCGGCCCGGGCGGAGGTGTCCGCCCCGAGCAGTTCCATCAGGAGCTTCGAGCCCGTGACGATGTTGTCCGCGGAAGCGGCGAACATGTCGTAGAAGCTCGTCTCCCTGGGGGTCAGACGAAAGCGCACAAGGGGTCCTCGGGGTGCATCGGTTTCGGTCAGGCTGATGCTAAGTGCATCATCCGGCCACGACTACGGGCCGTCCCCAGTGTCGCCCATCGGACATAGTGATCAGCAAGGGGGCGGACCAAGACCCGCTTACCCGCGAAATTCGGTATCATATACCCGCCAGGGGTATATCCGTCGAACGGGAGGACGCGATGACGACCACTGAGGCCGGCGCGGCGGCGCCTTCCGGCGACGGCGGGCACCCGGTCACGCACGGTTACCACAAGCAGAAGGACGAGCACCTCAAGCGCCTGCGCCGCATCGAGGGGCAGATCCGCGGCCTGCAGCGGATGGTCGACGAGGACGTCTACTGCATCGACATACTGACCCAGGTCTCCGCCTCCACCAAGGCGTTGCAGTCCTTCGCCCTGCAACTGCTGGAGGAGCACCTGCGCCACTGCGTCGCGGACGCGGCCCTGCGGGGCGGTGACGAGATCGACGCGAAGGTGGAGGAGGCGACGAAGGCGATCACCCGGCTGCTGCGCACCTGAGCGGACCGGCCGGGACGCGCGTCACCCGCCGCAGGCGGCGTCGCGCTCCTCGGTGACCCGCAGCACCTCGTCGATGCTCTCCAGGCTGAGCCGGTCCTCGCCCGTGGCGGAGGCCGCGATGATCAGCTCGCCGCACAGCTCGATCTCGGCGAGGGCCACGTGGTCCTGAACCGCCCCACCGCCGACCGGAGCCACGTGCGTCACCTCTTCTCTGCCGTCACCGGCTTCCTAGAGTAGGGAGCGGCCTACACACCGCGCATGGCACGGACGGGCTAGTTCTCACGTCCCTCGCGCGCCCTCACGCGGGACCCCGCTCCTCGGCGATCTTGCCGGCGTAGATGTCCCGGGACTCCGGCAGACGCACCTCGGCCGGGGCCCCGAAGCCGTACAGCAGCGTCGTCGAGGACACCACGACGGTGCCCCGCCGCTGCGCGTTGACGAAGCTGAACCGGTGCCGGACCTTGCGGACGCGGCCCTCGTCGTCGAGGTAGACGTCGAACGGCACCTCGGCGGTGGCGAACCCCTTCGCGGCCGCCGCGAGCGCGGCGCGCACCCCGCGCGGGGCGCCCTTCGCCGCTGCGGCGAGGTCGGCGGTGCCCCGGTAGTGCCGCACCGCGATCCCGGCGACCTCGGTGCGGCCCAGGTACGCCGCCGTGCGCGTCCCGCGCAGCAGCGCCGCCGCGGCGTACGGGTCGGTGGCGCCGCCGGTCACCAGATTCCCGTCGGAGAGCGTCGCGGTGTCCACCCGTACCCATTTGTCGGCGGGCACGCCGGCGCCCCGGTTCTTCATGAACAGCGCGCCGGGCGCGAGGAGTTCGGTGATCGGCCGGTGCGGGGTGGCGCCGGCCGGGTCCGCCGGCAGCTGCAGCGTCAGCCGGCCGAGCCGCCTGCGGAAGTCGTACACGCCCTCGCCGCGGATGGTGACGCGGGTGCCGCCGGTGGCCATCTCCATCGACGTACGGGCCTTCGAACTGCCCGCGTCCACCAGGGTGTCGGCGGAGCGCCGCACGACTGCGGCCGGGTCGGCCGCGGCCGCGCCGTCCGCGGCGGCGCCGGTGCCCGCGCAGCCGCTCGCCCCCACGCACGCCCAGACCACGAGCCCGGCCGCCGCGACCGTCCGCCTGTGCTGCAGCTCCCCCATCGCCTGCCTACCCCCAGCCGGTGCGTGCGTCTCGGGCCTCCTGTCGTCCGGTTAACGACGAGTAGGGAAGCCCGTCACGCGTGCGGTGGCCGTTCACCTCGGCTGGGTAACGTTGTCGGTGTGGCGCAGCAGGAACATCGCACGACGACCGTCGACCAGGGCCGTTTCTGTGTCGCCCGGTGCAGCTGCGGCTGGCGCGGCCCGGCCCGCAGAGCCCGCAGCCTGGCCCGCACGGACGCCCAAGGGCACGCGGAGACGGCGGGCGACTCGTCCTAGCGAAGGCCGCAGCGGTGTCCAGGGGTTGGCGCCGCGGGGACCGGCGGAATCCGGCGGGCGCCTTTCGTCCGGTCCGCGAGACGTTTGGCCCGGCAGGGCGCCGCCGTTCTGTCTCCGTGCTCCGCGACGGGGCCTTCCGCCGGCCACCTGCCGCCGCCGAATCCCCGGGCGGAATTACTCGGGCATAACCCTCACCTTTTGATCACGGACTCTCGTATAGTGACGCCCGGTTAACCCCTGCCTACAGTTTCTCTCCAATTCCCTTTCATGGACGATACGAGGGCCGCGCCCGCAGCGGCCGCCCGAGGACCTGATTGATGACCGCGCCCGCCGCCCCCAGCGCCCCGTCCCCCCGGCGCACCGTCCTTCCCGTCACCCTGCTCACCGCGGCCGTGGCCGCCGCTGCCGTCGGCTGGGCCGTCTCCGCGGCGCCCTCCTCCGTGCGGGTGCCCCTCGGCTGGTGCTCGGCGGTCGCCGCGGTGGTGCTGTGCGCGGCGGTGGCCGTCGCCGCGCGTGAGCGGCAGGCGGCCCGGGCGGCCCGTGCCCGGCTGCGGGCGATGGACTCCGAACGGGACCGCGCCGCCCAGGAGCAGGAACGTCTCGCCGCCCGGTGGCGCCAGGAACAGCAACGGCTCGTCGACGCGACGGCCGCCGAACGTGCCCGTCTGCGGGAGGAGTTCGCCCGGGAGCGGGCGCACCTGGCGCAGCAGAACGACGCCGAGCGCGCCCGGCTGGCGGAGGAGGCGCGCCGGCTCTCCGCACGGCTGGACCGTGCCGTCGCCGAGCGTGCCGCGGCGATCTCCGCGACCGCCAACACGGCGGCCCGGATGCAGGCGCTGGCCACCGGCATGCTCGCCGACCTGCGCGCCATGGAGGAGCGGCACAGCGACGAGGACGTGCTGACCGACCTGCTGCACCTGGACCACCGCACCGCGCAGGCGGGCCGGCTCGCCGACTCGATCGCCGTGCTCACGGGCGCGCGTACCGGCCGGCGCTGGGCGCGACCCATCCGCATGGAGTCCATCCTGCGCGGCGCGATGGGCCGGATCAGCGGCTACCAGCGCATCCGGCTGCACTCCGCGAGCGACGCGGCGGTCGCCGGTCACGCGGCGGAGGGCGTCATGCACGCCCTGGCCGAACTGCTGGACAACGCCGCCAACTTCTCGCCGCCGAACGCCGAGGTCCACGTCTACGTCGAGGAGGTCCCGGCGGGCGTCATCGTCTCCGTCGAGGACAGCGGGCTCGTCATGAGCGACGTCCAGCTGCGCAGGGCGGAGCACGCCGTGTCCGGCGACTCGGCCGACCTCGGCGGACTCACGGGCACCCGTCTGGGCCTCGCGGTCGTCGGCCGCCTGTCGCGCAAGTACGGCCTCAAGGTGTCCTTCCGGCCGTCCGCCCGTGGCGGCACCGGTGTGCTGATGCTCGTTCCGCAGGAGATCCTCACCAACGCCGCCGTCGAGCCGCGGCCCGCCCCGGCGGAGCGCCCGGCCGCCGTGCCCCCGCGCACCGCGCGGCAGCCGCTCGCCCACTCCGCCGCCGCCGACGCCCCGGCCACGGCCCCGGCCCGCACCCCCGCCGCTTCCGTCTCCGCTCCCGTCTCCGCTCCGGTCCACGAGACCCCGGACCCGACGGGGGACGAGCCCCCCGTGGAGCTGCCCAAGCGGCGCCGCGGGCGCACCCTCGCCGCCGCCGAACGCGCGCGGTCGGCGTCCCGCTCCGTCGAACGGCCCGCGGGCGCCGCCGAGGACATCAGGACCAGGGCCGCCCGGTTCGGCGACTTCCGCCAGGCCGTACGCGCGGCCGGTCCGGAGGCCACCGCCGGCCCGAACGCGGGCCGGCCGCACCCCGACGCCCCGGCCATGCCGTCCGCATCCGCCGAGACGGCGTCCGACAGACCGTTCCACTCGCATGCGCACCCGGAAGGCGACACCACCTCATGACCGGCACGACCACCGCGGACGAGAAGCTCACATGGCTCATCGAGGGGCTCCTGGAACGCACCCCCGGCGCACGGCACGCGCTCGTGCTGTCCCGTGACGGGCTGAAGCTGTGCCGCACCCCGGAGCTGACGGTCGACCAGGCCGACCAGCTCGCCGCCATCGCGGCCGGGATCCAGTCCCTCTCGCACGGCGCCTCGGTCGAGTTCGGCGACGGCAGCGGAGGCGTGCGCACGTCGATGACCGAGTTCTACGGCGGGACGCTCTTCATCGTCGAGGCCGGTGAAGGCGCGCACCTCGCGGTGGTCACCACCGAGGAGGCCGACCCCGGACTGGTCGGGCACAACATGAGCGAGCTGGTGGAACAACTCGGTGAGCACCTGACGGCTCAGCCCCGAAGCTCATGAGCCGGCCCGGCAGGGACGACGCCCCCGACCGGCTGTACACCATCACCCAGGGACGCAGCCGGTCCGGGCCGGACAGTCCGTTCGACCTGGTCACCCTGGTGGTGGCCGAGTGCGATCCCACCCCCGGGATGCAGTCGGAGCACGCGGCGATCCTTCGGATGGCGCAGGCCCCCACCGCCGTGGTGGAGATCTCCGCGGAGCTCAGGCTCCCGGTGAGCATCACCAAGATCCTGTTGTCCGACCTTCTCGCCGCAGGCCGTGTCAGCGCTCGCCATCCCCGCAGGTCGGTCCTGCCCGACCCCGACATTCTGGAACAGGTGCTCGTTGGACTCCGCAATCTCTGACGCGCGCACCCCCTTGGGTGCCACCGCCGACAACGGCCTCAAGATCGTGGTTGTCGGCGGCTTCGGCGTCGGTAAGACGACCATGGTCCGCTCGGTCAGCGAGATCCGTCCCCTCAACACCGAGGAGACGATGACCCGTGCGGGTGAGGCGGTGGACGACACCAGCGGGGTGCACGCGAAGACTTCGACCACCGTCGCCTTCGACTTCGGCCGCATCAGCCTGGACGCGCGCAACGTGCTGTACCTGTTCGGCGCGCCGGGCCAGGAGCGCTTCTGGTTCCTGTGGGACCGGCTGTTCTCCGGCACCCTCGGCGCGGTCGTGCTGGTCGACACCCGCCGGATCGACGACTCCTGGTACGCGATCGACCGCCTCGAGGCGCACGGCACGCCGTTCATCGTGGCCTGCAACGACTTCGGCGGCCCCGCCCACCGGCACGAGGCCGTCCGGGACGCGCTCGACCTCGACCCGCACGTGCCGCTGGTCGACTGCGACGCCCGCTCCCGCGAGTCCAGCAAACAGGTCCTCATCACCCTGGTCCAGCACATCAAGAACCAGTACGCCGGGCAGACGATCCGGCCTGTCGCGTCCCCCCGGGAGTTCGCTTGACCACCGACGCCATACCCCTCACCGGTTCCCGCTTCCTGTCCGAACCCGCGAGGCTCTACCGGGAGATGAGGCGCGATCACGGTTCCGTCACCCGGGTGCTGCTGGACGGCGGGGTGCCGGCGTGGCTGGTGCTCGGCTACCGCGAACTGCACCAGGTGACCGGCGACCCGGTCCTCTTCAGCCGCGACTCCGACCTGTGGAACCAGTGGGACGTCATCCCCGGTGACTGGCCCCTGCTGCCGATGATCGGCCGCAAGCAGCCGTCCATCCTCTACACGGTCGGTGAGCGCCACCGTCAGCGCTCCGGCATGATCAGCGACGCGCTGGAGGCGATCGACCCGTTCGAACTGCGCCGTCACGCCGAGCGGTTCGCCGACGAGCTGATCGACGCCGTGTGCACCCGGGGCGAGGCGGACCTGATCGGCCAGTACGCGATGCTGCTGCCGGTGCGGGTCTTGGCGCGGCTGTACGGCTTCTCCGACGAGGAGGGGCCGGGGCTGGTCACCGCGCTCAACGACATGGTCGACGGCCAGGAGCGCGCCCTGGCCGGCCAGAGCCATCTGGTGACGTCGATGACGAGGCTGGTGGCCGAGCGGAGCGCCGCGCCGGGCGACGACGTCGTCTCGCGGATGCTGGCGGACCGCGGCGGCTTCACCGAGGAGGAGATCATGCAGGACCTCATGGTGATGCTGGCCGCCGGTCACCAGCCGACCGCCGACTGGATCGGCAACTCGCTGCGCCTGATGCTCACCGACGACCGGTTCGCGGCGTCCCTGTTCGGCGGCCGCCACAGTGTCGCCGAGGCGATGAACGAGGTGCTCTGGGAGGACACGCCGACCCAGAACGTGGCCGGCCGGTGGGCGTCCCGCGACACCCATCTCGGCGGGCGCCACATCCGGGCCGGCGACCTGCTGCTGCTCGGTCTGCAGGCCGCCAACTCGGACCCGCAGGTGCGCACCGACGGCGCCTCGCTCACCGGTGGCAACAACGCGCACTTCTCCTTCGGGCACGGCGAGCACCGCTGCCCGTTCCCGGCTCAGGAGATCGCCGAGGTGATCGCGCGGACCAGCATCGAGGTCGTCCTGGACCGCCTGCCCGACATGGATCTGTCGGTGCCGGCCGACGCGCTGACGCGCCGTCCCTCGCCCTGGCTGCGCGGGCTTACGGAACTGCCCGTGCGGTTCACACCCACCCCTGCTCTCGGAGGCAACTGACCGTGACTTCCCTCACCGAAGAAGTACGCATCGCGCTGGATCCTTTAGTCGGCGACCTGGACGGCGAGAGCGCGAGGCTGCGTGCGGCGGGACCGCTGGCGGCGGTCGAGCTGCCCGGCGGTGTCCCCGTGTGGGCGGTCACCCACCACGCCGAGGCCAAGGCGCTGCTGACGGACTCCCGGCTGGTCAAGGACATCAACGTGTGGGGCGCCTGGCAGCGCGGGGAGATCCCGCCGGACTGGCCGCTGATCGGGCTGGCGAACCCGGGCCGCTCGATGCTGACCGTGGACGGCGCCGACCACCGCCGGATGCGGACGCTGGTGGCCCAGGCCCTGAGCGCGCGCCGGGTGGAGGCCATGCGGGCCCGGGTCACGCAGCTCACCGAGGAGCTGCTGGACGGGATCCCCGCGGACGCCGACGTCGTCGATCTGAAGGCGGTGTTCGCCTACCCGCTGCCGATGCTCGTCGTGGCGGACCTCATGGGCATCGACAAGGCCGTGCTTCCCCGGCTCAAGGTGCTGTTCGAGAAGTTCTTCTCCACCCAGACGCCGCCGCAGGAGGTCGTCGCCACCCTCACCGAGCTGGCCGGCATCATGGGCGAGACCGTCGCGGCGAAGCGGGCGCGGCCCGGCGACGACCTGACCAGCGCGCTCGTCCTCGCCTCCGAGGACGGCGACCGGCTCACCGACGAGGAGATCGTCTCCACGCTGCAGCTCATGGTCGCCGCGGGGCACGAGACCACCATCTCCCTCATCGTCAACGCCGTGGTGAACCTCTCCACCCATCCCGAACAGCGGGCCCTGGTCCTCTCCGGCGAGGTGGACTGGTCGGCGGTGGTCGAGGAGACGCTGCGCTGGTCGACCCCGACCTCGCACGTCCTGATCCGTTTCGCGACCGAGGACGTGCCCGTCGGCGACAAGGTGATCCCCGCGGGGGACGCCTTGATCGTGTCCTACGGCGCGCTGGGCCGTGACGAGCGGGCACACGGTCCGACGGCCGGTGAGTTCGACGTCACCCGGGAGACGGGGACCCGGCACATCTCCTTCGGCCACGGTCCGCACGTGTGCCCCGGCGCGGCCCTGTCCCGGCTGGAGGCGGGCGTGGCGCTGCCCGCGCTGTACGCCCGGTTCCCGCGGCTGGACCTCGCGGTGCCCGCGTCGGCGCTGCGCAACAAGCCGGTGGTGACGCAGAACGACCTCTTCGAGCTGCCGGTCAGGCTGCACGGCTGACCACCGCGCCGTATCAGCTCTCCCCGTGCCGCCCGGGGCCGATGGCCGCGAGCGCCGGAGGTATCAGTTCCCTGTCCCGCTGGTACGTCAGGCGCTCGCGTGCCCGGTCCGGTGACAGCCAGGCGAGTTCGCTCACCTCGTCGTTGGGACTGAAGGCTCCGCCGGTCGACTCCGCGGCCCAGTACACGACCTGCTTCTCCCGGCCCGTGTGATCCACGTAGCGGAGGGCCGGCAGGCCGGGGCCGAGCCGGCAGGTGTGGCCGGTCTCCTCCCGGACTTCGCGCAGGGCGGCCGCGTGGGCCGCCTCGCCCTTCTTGAGCTTCCCCTTGGGCCAGGACCAGTCGGACCACTTGGGTCTGAAGACCAGGGCGAGTTCGACGCCGCCCGCGGGGGAGCGGCGCCACAGGACGCAGCCGGCCGCGAGGACCGGGGTGCCGGGGGTGGGGGCCACCGGGGGTTCACCGCCTTCTTCGGCGTGCTGCGACGGGTTCACGGCGTGCTCACCGCCTGCTTCTGCCAGGACTGCTGGAACGCGAACCGGGCCGCCTCCACCTCGTGCCGCTGGTCGGCGTGCAGCACGCCGAGCGCGTACGCCGTCGCCGGGGCGATGCGCGGGGTGCGGGCCGCCGACGCCGCCGCGGCGGCTGCCTCGGAGGCGTCGCGGTGCCGGTTGAGCGCCTGGCCCGCGGCCAGCAGCCGCACGTCCACGGGGGCGTCCTCGCCGCACAGGACCTCGCGGGCGTAGCGGTGCAGGCGCAGCAGCAGGCGGACCTGGTGCCAGGGCCCGTCCTGCGGGTGCGGGGCCGGGTCCGGGGACAGGCCGTGCACCAGGGCCTCCGCGTTGTACGGGCTGCCCGCGGTGACGAGGGGCAGCGCGGTGACGGCGTCGGCGAGGCGTTCCTCGGCGGCGGCGGCCAGCGGGCCCAGGCCGGTGCCGGCCGCGGCGGGCGTCAGCGGGACCTCGCTGGCCAGTACGGCCACCTTGTCGGCGACCGCGTGGAAGCGGGAGGAGCCGAGGGCCTGCAGGGCGGTGGAGTGGGCCCGGGTCCGGGCGAGGGTCAGCTGGCGTTCGAGCAGGGCGCCCGCCTTGGCGGCGCCCACGGTCAGGTTGCCGCGGCCGGTGTCGGCGCGGGCGGCCCCGGGACCCGCCTGCTGGGCCGGGAACACCGCCGCGCCGGACAGCCTGTGCAGCGCGAGCAGCAGCCGCTCCAGCCGGGCCGCGTAGGCGTGCTCCATCGACAACGTGCCTGACAGCCAGGCGAGTTCGGGACGCAGTCCCTCGGACCAGTCGGCCTCCAGCAGGGGGCGGAAGGTGTGCAGGCTGCCGCTGATGCGGCGGACCGAGCGGCGCAGGGCGCGCGCCGCGTCGGCGGACTCCGCGGTGCCGTTCCCTCCGCCGCCCCCGGCGCCGGTCTCCCGGTGCAGCCTGAGGGCGCGGAGGAACTCGGTGGCCTGGGCCCGCAGATAACCCGCGAGGGTCTCTCCGGTGGCGGAGGGCCCGGCCACGGGGTCCGTCGGGTCAAGGTGTTGCTGTGCCACGCCGGCGCCTCCGGGCGTCTATGAGCATCTCCTGGACGTTGCGCAGGGGTTGGCCTTCCGCGTCGGTGGCGTGCCGGGTCCATTCGCCGTCCGGGCCGAGGTGCCAGGAGGCGGTGGTGTCGGACATGCCGGTCTCCAACAGCCGGTTCAGGGCTGCGCGGTGGGCCGGGTCGGTGACCCTGACCAGGGCCTCGATACGGCGGTCGAGGTTGCGGTGCATCATGTCGGCGCTGCCGATCCACACCTCGGGCTCGCCGCCGTTGCCGAAGGCGAACACGCGGGAGTGCTCGAGGAAGCGGCCGAGCACCGAGCGGACCCGGACGTTCTCCGACAGGCCGGTGACCCCGGGGCGGATGGCGCAGATGCCGCGCACCCAGATGTCGACCGGCACGCCCGCCTGGGACGCGCGGTAGCAGGCGTCGATGAGCGCCTCGTCGACGAGCGAGTTGACCTTGATGCGGACGAAGGCGGGGCGTCCGGCACGGTGGTGCTGGATCTCCTTGTTGACCCGCGATATCAGGCCGTCGCGCAGGGACTTGGGGGCCACCAGCAGCCGCCGGTAGGTCTCGCGGCGCGAGTAGCCGGAGAGCCGGTTGAACAGGTCCGACAGGTCGGCGCCGACCTGCGGGTCGGCCGTCAGCAGGCCGAGGTCCTCGTACAGGCGGGCCGTCTTCGGGTGGTAGTTGCCGGTGCCGACGTGGCTGTAGCGGCGCAGCGTCTCGCCTTCCTGGCGGACCACCAGCGACAGCTTGCAGTGCGTCTTCAGGCCGACGAGGCCGTACACGACGTGGCAGCCGGCCTCCTCCAGCTTGCGCGCCCACTTGATGTTGGCGTGCTCGTCGAAGCGGGCCTTGATCTCGACCAGGACGAGGACCTGCTTGCCGGACTCGGCGGCGTCGATGAGCGCGTCGACGATCGGGGAGTCGCCCGAGGTCCGGTACAGGGTCTGCTTGATGGCGAGGACGTCCGGGTCGTTGGCCGCCTGCTCCAGGAACGCCTGCACCGACGTGGAGAAGGAGTCGTACGGGTGGTGCAGCAGTACGTCCCGGCTGCGCAGGGCGGCGAAGATGTCGGGCGCGGACGCCGACTCGACCTCGGCGAGGTCGCGGTGGACGCCGGCGACGAACTTCGGGTACTTCAGCTCGGGCCGGTCCAGGCCGTGTATGCGGAAGAGGCCGGTGAGGTCCAGGGGGCCGGGCAGCGGGTAGACCTCGGCCTCGGAGATCTTCAGCTCGCGCACCAGCAGGTCGAGCACCTCGCGGTCGATGGACTCCTCGACCTCCAGCCGCACCGGAGGCCCGAAGCGGCGCCGCATGAGCTCCTTCTCCAGGGCCTGGAGCAGGTTCTCGGCGTCGTCCTCCTCGACTTCGAGGTCCTCGTTGCGGGTGAGCCGGAAGGCGTGGTGCTCCAGCACCTCCATGCCCGGGAACAGCTCCTCCAGGTGGGCGGCGATGACGTCCTCGAGGGGGACGTAGCGGCCGGGGGAGCTCTCCAGGAAGCGGGACAGCAGCGGCGGCACCTTGACGCGGGCGAAGTGCCGGTGGCCGGTGACCGGGTTGCGCACCACGACGGCCAGGTTCAGGGACAGGCCGGAGATGTACGGGAAGGGGTGCGCCGGGTCGACCGCGAGCGGGGTGAGGACCGGGAAGATCTGGTGCCGGAACAGCGTGAACAGCCGCGCCTGCTCCTTCTCGGTCAGCTCGCTCCAGCGGACCAGGTGGATGCCCTCCTCCGCGAGGGCGGGGGCGACGTCCTCGTGGTAGCAGGCGGCGTGCCGGGCCATGAGCTCGCGGGAGCGGGCCCAGATCATCTCCAGCACTCCGCGGGGCTGCAGGCCGGAGGCGGAGCGGGTGGCGACGCCCGTGGCGATGCGGCGCTTGAGTCCGGCCACCCGGACCATGAAGAACTCGTCCAGGTTGCTGGCGAAGATCGCGAGGAAGTTCGCGCGTTCGAGCAGGGGCGTGTTCGGGTCCTCGGCGAGTTCCAGGACCCGTTCGTTGAAGGCGAGCCAGCTGCGCTCCCGGTCGAGGAAGCGGCCCTGCGGCAGCTGGGGGCCCTCGTGCGGCGCCTCCTCGTAGGAGTCGAGGTCGGCGTCGATGTCGGGTTCCAGGTCGGAGACGGTCGCGGACACCGTGTGCGGGCGGTGCGCGGCGATGGAGCCCACGGAGGGCTGGGGGTGCTGTACCTGTGCCTGGGCGTTTGGCTGGCTCATGAACCCATTCTTCCGCGCCGGAGGTGTCACGGGCGCGTCGGAAGCGGCGGGCGGGAGCTTGGCTTCGAAGAAGTGGGCGTCCCCGTTCCCCGCGGCCCCCTCGGGGGGTGGCGAAGGGTCTGGCGCGGCGGGCGTCATTGGCCGAGCGTCGCAAGCCTGTCTGAACCGATGGTTACGGGGACATGGCGTTCGGGATATCGGGGGGCGGCTCCCGGCCGCCGCCCCCCCCGGCGGGGTGTGGGTCAGGCCGTGCGGCGGCGCGGCAGGCGGAAGGCGGACGCGGTGGCGAGGGCGGTGATCGTGAGGAGGATGCCGGTCTCCACCAGGTTCATGGGCCAGTAGTGCGAGGCGGGGTGGTAGGTGGCGTGAGGGCCGGAGGCGTCAGCGTTCGTTGCCGGTCGCAGGGCGTTGCGTGGGACCTTGACGGGTAGCTGGGGGCGGGCCGGACACGTTACGCCCCGGACCGCCGCCCGCACTGCCCTGCTCGCCGAGTGGGACCGCTGCCGGTGGGTCTGGAACGAGTGCGTGGCCAGGTCCCGCGCCGTGCACGCCCGCAACCGGGAGCGCCCCGAGGACAGGCTGACGTGCGGCCCGGCCCAGCTCGACAAGATGCTGACCGAGGCCCGCGCCCGCACGCCGTGGCTGCGGGAAGGCGCGTCGGTCCCGCAGCAGCAGACCGTCCGGGACTTCGCCGAGGCCCGCTCCAAGGCGCTCAAGGACATCGAGAAGCGGCTGCCGATACAACAGCGCGCCGGCCTGCCCAAGGCGAAGAAGAAGCGGGAAGCGTCGCCCACGCTGAACTGCACCACGCGCGGCTTCCGGTTGAAGGACGGCCGTCTGCACCTGGCGGGCGGCATCGTCCTGACGGTGGTGTGGTCGCGCGACCTGCCGTCCGTACCCTCGTCGGTGCGCGTGTACCGGGACAGCCTCGGCCACTGGTACGCCTCGTTCGTCGTCGCCACCGAAGTCCGACCGCTGCCCGCCACGGGCGCCGTGCTCGGCGTGGACTGGGGCGTCAAGGAGACCGCCACCACCACATCCGACGCCCACGATCTGCCCCACGCCCAGCACGGCAAGGCCGCGGCGCAGAAGCAGGCCCGCTGTCAGCGGATGATGGCCCGCCGTAAGCCCGCCCGCGGCCAGGCCGCGTCCAAGGGCTACCGCGAGGCACGGCGGCAGACGGCGAAGCTGCACAAGAAGGTGGCCCGGCAGCGGCAGGACACCGCCCGCAAGTGGGCCAAGCGTGTCGTTCGCGACCACGACGCGATCGCCGTCGAGGACTTTCGCCCGAAATTCCTCAGCCGGACGACCATGGCCCGGAAAGCCGCCGACGCGGCGATCGGCGCGACCAGGCAGGCCCTGATCGAGATGGGCCGCAAGCACAGGCGGGACGTCCGCCTCGTCCACCCCGCGCACACCACCATGGACTGCGCGTCGTGCGGAGCGAGAACCAAGCACGCACTTCCTCTTTCGGAACGCACCTCCACCTGCACCGCATGCGGAGCCGTCTCCCCCAGGGACAAGAACTCCGCACGCGTGGTGCTCGTCCGGGCTGGTCTCGACCCGGCTGGTGCCGAGGGCGTAAGACCTCCGGGAGCGCCGCTCCCGGAGGCGGCCTGAGCCAGGAATCCCTCCCTCCAGGGAGGGGAGGATGTCAAGTCTCCGTGCGGTACATCAGGTCCGTCTCGTGGGTCACGAACCCCAGCCCCTCGTACACGGCGACGGCCGCCTTGTTGTCGGCGTCGACGTACAGCATCGCCGTGGGCAGTTCCTGGGCCCGCAGGTGGCGCAGGCCGATCGTCGTCAGGGCCTTGCCCAGGCCGCCGCCCTGGGACCCGGGCCGCACCCCGAGCACGTACACCTCTCCCAGCTGCTCGGTGGCGTGGACCTTCGTCCAGTGGAAGCCGACGAGTTCGTCGCCGCGGAAGGCGAGGAAGAAGCCGGCCGGGTCGAACCACGGCTCGGCCTTGCGGTCGTCGAGGTCGCGCTGGGTCAGGGAGCCCTGCTCGGGATGGTGGGCGAACGCGGCGGCGTTCACCGCGAGCCAGGCCGCGTCGTCCCGGCCGGGCACGAAGGTCCGCACGGTCACGCCCTCGGGCAGTACCGGCTCGGGCAGTTCCAGGTCCGTCAACGGGCGCCGCATCTGCCGCAGTTCGCGGAACAGCGTGAGCCCCAGCACCTGCGCCAGGTGCCGGGCCGCGGTGTGGCCGCCGTGCGCCCACACCCGCAGCCGCTTGCCGGAGGCGGCGAGCAGCGCCGATCCCAGCGCCCGCCCGTGCCCCTGCCCCCGGTGCGCGGGGTGCACGACCAGCTCGGCGGCCGGCGCCTCCACCGGGTCGGTGTCCTCCAGCTGGGCGTAGCCGACGAGTTCGTCGCCGACCGTGAGCAGCAGATGGGACACGCCCTGGCGCTCGCCGCCCCGCAGCTGCAACCGGCCCTGTTCGGACACCGCCTGGTGCCCGTCGTGCCGGGCGGCCTCCGCCAGCAGCCCGAGCACGGCCTCGGTCCGGTCCGGGGTGAGCGCGGTCATGGTCTCGATCGAACGGGTGCCGTCCGGGCGCGCGGTGTCGTCGCTGGTCATGCGTACGAGGGTAAGGGGAGGACCCGGCGGAGCGGAGGTACGCGCACAACGGAACGCAAAGGCAAAGCGCGGGGCAAAGGGAAACCAGGATGTAACCAGGAACCCCCTGTCGCGCTACGCGCGTTGACTCTAGGCTGCGCCCCGACGGGGTCACCACCTCAGCAGAACGACAGGGGGGCGTATGCCAGCCAACTCCCAGCCGTACCAGCGCCGCAGACGGACGTACCGTCTGCTGGCCGCAGCCGCGGGTCTCGCGACCGCCGGCGCGCTGGTCGCCGCGCTTCCGGCCGAGGCGCACGACACGAAGCACGGCGGCCATCACCCGAGCCGCTACCAGGACGTGCAGCTGCTGTCCTTCAACGACCTGCACGGCAACCTGGAGCCGCCGTCCGGTTCCTCCGGCCGGGTGACCGAACTGCAGCCGGACGGCACGACGAAGACGATCGACGCGGGCGGCGTGGAGTACCTGGCCACGCACCTGCGCCAGGCCCGGGAGGGCAAGCCCTACTCCATCACCGCGGCCGGCGGCGACATGGTCGGCGCGTCCCCGCTGATCTCGGGCCTGTTCCACGACGAGCCCACCATCGAGGCGCTCAACAAGCTGGACCTGGACGTCACGTCCGTCGGCAACCACGAATTCGACGAGGGTCCCAAGGAACTGGCGCGCCTTCAGAACGGCGGCTGCCACCCCACCGACGGCTGCTACACGGACCAGGAGTTCGAGGGCGCCGACTTCCCGTACCTGGCCGCCAACGTCCTGAACGAGAAGACCCACCGGCCGATCCTGAAGCCGTACTGGGTCTGGAAGAAGAAGGACGTCAAGATCGGCTTCATCGGCGTGACCCTGGAGGGCACTCCGGGCATCGTCTCCGCGGACGGCGTCAAGGGCCTGCAGTTCAAGGACGAGGTCGAGACGATCAACAAGTACGCGCGCGTGCTCCAGGCGCAGGGCGTGCAGTCGATCGTCGCGCTGATCCACGAGGGCGGCGCGCCGGCCTCGTCGTCGTACAACTACGACTGCGACTCCCCGGGCGCCGGTGACGGCATCTCCGGGCCGATCGTCGACATCGCCAAGAACATCACGCCGGCGGTGGACGCGCTGGTGACGGGCCACACCCACACCTCGTACGTCTGCACGATCGACGACCCGGCGGGCAACCCCCGCATGGTCACCTCGGCCTCGTCCTTCGGGCGGCTCTACACGGACACCACGCTCACCTACGACCGCTACACCGGCGACATCGCCCGCACGGCGGTCACGTCGGCGAACCACGTGGTCAGCCGGGACGTGCCCAAGGCGGCCGACATGACCGAGCTGATCGGCAAGTGGAACACCCTCGCCGCCCCGATCGGCAACCGCCCCATCGGCTACATCTCCGCCGACATCCCCAACACCGGCACCGAGTCCCCGATGGGCGACCTGATCGCCGACGCCCAGCTCGCCTACGGCAAGCAGCTCGACCCGGAGACGGACCTCGCGCTGATGAACCCGGGCGGCGTCCGGGCCGGGCTCACCTACGCGGCCAAGGCCGCCGAGGGCGACGGCGTGGTGACCTACGCCGAGGGCTTCACGGTGCAGCCGTTCGCCAACACCGTGAACCTCCAGGACTTCACCGGCGCGCAGCTGATCCAGGTGCTCAAGGAGCAGGTCAGCGGCTCGAACACGGCGTCCCCGAAGATCCTCCAGCCCTCGTCGGGCCTGACGTACACGCTGGACCTGACGAAGACCGGGGCCGACCGTGTGGTCACCGACTCGATCCGCCTGAACGGCGCCGCGATCGACCCCGCGGCCACCTACCGCGTCGCCACCAACAGCTTCCTCGCGGGCGGCGGCGACGGCTTCACCACGCTGGGCCTGGGCACGAACGACCTGGTCGGCACCGACGACCTGGCGGCCCTGGCGCAGTACCTGACGGCCAACTCCTCGGCGGCGAACCCGATCGCCCCGCCGGCCGCGAACCGCATCACGATCACCAAGTAGCCCGCTCCCGAGCGGCACCGCCCCGAACCCCGTCCCGGCACCGCTGGGGCGGGGTTCGGCGTTTCCGCCCGTCACCGGGAGGCCGGTCGTCGCCATAAGGCCTGTGTGAATTCGCGATCGGTTCCGCGCTCTGCCTGAGAGTTTCATTTCTGAGGCAGCTCCTATCGAAACACATTGACCTCTAAGGCGAATTGGCTTTTCCGGCTGCGGAAGTGACGTAGTGTTTTCCGTGTCGAAGCGAACGATGCGAAAGCAAAGGAGAGATTCGATGGGCTTCCACAAGATCGCCCCGGTGAAGCGGACCCGCAAGCCGGTTGCCCCGGCTCCCAAGGTGAAGGCGCCGAAGCGGGTCGCGCCGAAGCGCCGTCCGGTCGCCCACAAGGGCTGACCGTCAGTTCACTGACGTAAATCACAGGCAATTGCAGCAGATCGGGAGACGAACTGTTGCAGAACCGCAGCACGGAGGGAAACAGACATGAGCTTCCACAAGATCGTCCCCATGAAGAAGGCCGCCAAGCCCGCCCCCGCACCGAAGAGGAAGGCCCCGAAGAAGGCCGCGCCGGCCGCGCCGAAGCGCCGCCCGGTCGCCCACCAGGGCTGACGCACGCCACGAGGCGGGGCCACCGGCAGCGAGCACCGCTCGCCCGGCGGCCCCGCCTCGGCCATGCCCGGCAGCAGGGCCGGGGGACCGAAGAGGAGACGCTGACCATGAGGGACGTCCGTGCGGCCTTCCGCCGCTTCTGGCCGCTGACCCGCGGCGACCGCGGGTGGCCGGCGGTGATCGTCGGCTGCGTGGTGGCGAGCGCGCTGGCCGAGACCGCCTCGATCCTGCTGTTCGCGCGGCTCACCGACACCGCCCTGCAGGCCGGTTCGCTCTCCGCCTTCTGGGGCCCGGCCGCGGCCTGGCTGGGCGCCGCCGTGCTCGGCGCGTTCGTCGGCTACCTCGGCAACTCGCTGGCCGCCTGGACCGCCGAGAGATTCGTCCTGCGCCTGCGGGCGAAGGTCTTCCGGCACGTTCAGGACCTGCCCCCGCACTTCTTCCAGCAGCACCGGCACGGCGACCTGGTGGAGCGGCTGACCGGCGACGTCGAGGCCATCGAGCAACTGGTCGTCTCGGGAGTCGTCGGCACGGTCTCCGCCGCCTTCTCCGCCGTCTTCTACGCCTGCGCCGCCCTGTACCTGCGCTGGGACCTGGCCCTGGCCACCTTCGTCCTGGCGCCCCTGTTCCTGCTCGCCGCCCGCCGCTTCTCCGGCCGGATCAGGGCCGCCTCCCAGGACGAGCGCGTCGCCGACGGCGCCATCACCTCCGTGGTGGAGGAGTCCCTCGGCAACATCGTCCTCACCCAGGCCTACAACCGCCGCCGCGACGAGGAACGGCGACTGGACCGGGAGGCCCGCGCCTGGATGCGGGCGAGCGTGCGCGGGGCCCGGCTGAGCGAGATGTACGAGCAGTTCGTCGAGGTCGTCGAGACGCTGTGCGTGCTGGCGGTGATCGGCCTCGGGGTGTGGGAGATCTCCGCTGACCGGCTGACGCTGGGCCGGCTGCTGGCCTTCGCCGCCTTCATCGGCTACCTCTACCCGCCGGTCCGCAGCCTCGGCCGGCTCGGCCTCACCCTCACCGCCGCCACCGCGGGCGCCCAGCGCCTGAACGAGATCCTGGACGCCCGTCCGGCCGTCACCGACCCGGCCGCACCCGTCGCACGGTGGCCCGTGCACGGCCGGGTCGAGCTCCACCACGTCTCCTTCCGCTACCCGCACTCCCGCCGCGCCTCGCTGCGCGACGTGAGCCTCACCGCCGGACCCGGCGAACTCGTCATCGTCACCGGCCCGAGCGGCGCCGGGAAGTCGACCCTGGCCAAGCTGCTGACCCGCTTCTACGACCCCGCGCAGGGCGTGATCACCCTGGACGGCGTCCCGCTGCCCGACCTGGGCCTGGAGTTCCTGCGCGAGAACGTGGCGCTGCTGCCCCAGGAGACGCTGATCCTCAACGGCACCATCCGCGAGAACATCGCCTGCGGCCGCCCCGGCGCGAGCGACCGGGAGATCGAGCGCGCGGCCATGGACGCGGCGGCGCACCCCTTCGTCACCGCCCTGCCCGACGGCTACGACACCCCCATCGCGCCCGGCACGGCCGCCCTCTCCGGCGGGCAGCTCCAGCGCATCGCCATCGCCCGCGCGATGCTGCGCGGCGCGCCCGTCCTCGTCCTGGACGAACCGACGGCCGGCCTGGACGCGGTGGCCGCCCGCCAGGTGGTGCAGCCGCTGCGCAGGCTGATGGCGGGCCGCACCACGATCATGATCACGCACGATCTGAGCCTGGCGCCGGACGCCGACCGGATCCTGGTCGTCGACCGCGGCCGGCTGGTGGAGGCGGGCACCCACGAGGAACTCCTCGCGCGGCGGGGCGCCTACGCGGCGCTCGCCGAGCCGCTGCCGGACGCCGTGGCCGCCGCGTCCGCCGTGCCGCCGGCCGCGGACGACACCATGATCCTCCGCTGGTAGCACACGGGCCGCAGCCCGGTCCCCGCACGGGGGTGGGGACACGGTCGGGTGAATCGGCGGAGGAGGCGGTTCGGCAATGCTGTGGCATGACTATGGTGGGACTATGGCTGACACCACGACCATTCAGGTGTCCCGGCAGGCCCGGGACCATCTCGCGCAGGTGGCCAAGGAGCGGGGGATGACCTTGGGCCGGCTCGTCGAGGACTTGGCGGCTCAACAGCTCACGGCCGAACAGATCGCCGAGCGCGTCGCCGCTACGCGACAGGTGCTGCGCGAGCGCATGGGCTGCACGCTCACGGATGAGGAGCTCGATCGGGGGCCGGACGTTCTGGCCAACGTGTACGCGATGGCCGCCGAGAAGATGCACGCCCTGCGGGACAGCGCCGCGTGATCGTTCTTGACACCAGCGCAGTGGTCGCGCTCGCACGGGGGCACCGGGCACTCCATCATCTCGCCGACAACATGGCACATACGCCAGGAGACTGGCTGCACGTCCCGGCGTTGTGCTTGATGTACGCGGAGTCGCAGGAGAAGGGCATCGCAAGCGATGTTCTCGCGTTGCCCGGCGTCCTGGTCGATCCCCTCACCCAGACGGCGGCGGCCACGGCCGGAGCGATGCACAGGGACGGCTGGGGCGGCCCGGATGTCTGCCACACCCTGTACGTCGCGACACCGCACCAGGAGACGGGCGGCATGTCGATCATCCTGACCGGCCGGGAGAACGACTACCCGCCGGGCATCCTCACCGTCGACATCGACTCCCCTGGCATGCTCGGCTTCCACTGAACCGCGGACCGGGCGGGTCACCGCGCGATGTCGCCCCACCAGCCCTCGCTTCCGCGCGTCGGCCCACGCGCGGAGTGGACCCTAGGCGGCCTCGGGCGGAGCCGTCGGCGCGCCCGGCAGCCGCACCGTCGCCACCGTGCCGCCGCCGTCCGCGCGGGCCAGGGTGACCTCGCCGCCCGCCTGGTGGACCGTGCGGGCGACGATCGACAGGCCGAGGCCCGAGCCGGGCAGCGCGCGGGCGCTCGGGGAGCGCCAGAAGCGGTCGAAGACGTGCGGGAGTTCGTCCTCCGGGATGCCGGGACCGTGGTCGCGGACGGTCAGCACGCCGTCGCCGAGCCGCACGTCGACCGTGCCGCCCTCGGGGCTGAACTTCACCGCGTTGTCGAGGACG
Organism: Streptomyces sp. NPDC020490; assembly: GCF_044335305.1. Lineage (NCBI taxonomy): Bacteria > Bacillati > Actinomycetota > Actinomycetes > Kitasatosporales > Streptomycetaceae > Streptomyces > Streptomyces sp. NPDC020490. The sequence continues at coordinate 40,796 of NZ_JBIRUY010000024.1, forward strand.
TTGACGACCGCCCGCTCCAGGGCGGACGGCTCCGCCCGGACGTACCAGGGCTGGAGGTCGGCGGTGATGGACAGCTCGGGCCCACGCAGCCGGGCCCGGCGCAGCGCCGCCTCGACGGTGTCCTGCAGCGAGACGACCTGCACCCGCTCCCCCCGCTGCCCTTCCGACCGCGACAGTTCCTGCAAGTCGCCGATCAGGGAAGCCAGTTCGGTCATCTGCGCCTTCACCGAGGCGAGCAGCGCCTTGCGGTCCGCCTCCGGGAGGGGCCGGCCCGTCTCCTCGCTGCGGGTGAGCAGCTCGATGTTGGTGCGCAGCGAGGTGAGCGGGGTGCGCAGTTCGTGGCCGGCGTCCGCGATGAGCTGCTGCTGGAGGTCGCGGGAGCTGGCCAGCGAGGAGGTCATGGAGTTGAACGAGCGGGACAGCCGGGCGATCTCGTCCTCGCTGTCGTCCTCCACCGGGATGCGGACCGTCAGGTCCTCGGTGCGGGCGACGTGTTCGACGGCCTCGGTGAGCCTGTCGACGGGCCGCAGCCCCGCCCGCGCGACCGCGAGCCCGGCCGCCCCGGCGCCGAGCACGCCGACGCCGGAGACGAGCAGGAGGATCAGGGCGAGGTCGTTGAGGGTGTTCCGGGTGCTCTTGAGGGGGACGGCGACGACGAACCCGACGCTGGGCCCCGTCTCCCCGTCGGCGGTCCTGGTGGCGCCCAGCGGGCGGACCATCACGCGCACCGCGTTGCCGTCCTCGTCGGTGCCGTCGCGGAAGTAGACCCGGCCGATGTCCGCGTTCTTGATCTGCTCCTTGTCGGCCTGGGTGACCTTGACGGCCCCGGTGGAGTCGTCGGTGACGCAGACCTTCCCGCTCTCCGTGACCACCTGGGAGTAGTTGCTGCGGAAGAAGCCGTTGCCCTGCGGGGTGGTGGAGCAGTTGTTGAGGGCCAGCTCGGCCTGCGTGATCTGCTGCGGCCCCCGCATGCCCCGCTGAAGGTCCTGGTTGAGCTGCTCGTACAGCTTGCCCTGCACGATGAACCAGCAGGTCACCGACACCGCCGCCACCGCGAACGCCACCGCCGCCGCGACCAGCAGCGCCAGCCGGGAGCGGATCGGCAGGGACCGGAACCGGCGTACCACCTTGCTCACTCCGCCCCGCCCTGCCGCAGCACGTACCCCACCCCGCGCACCGTGTGGACGAGCCGCGGCTCGCCGCCCGCCTCGGTCTTGCGGCGCAGGTACATGACGTAGACGTCCAGCGAGTTGGAGCTCGGCTCGAAGTCGAAGCCCCACACCGCCTTCAGGATCTGCTCGCGGGTGAGCACCTGGCGCGGGTGCGCCATGAACATCTCCAGCAGGGTGAACTCGGTGCGGGTCAGCTCCACCGGCCGCCCGCCCCGGGTGACCTCCCGGGTGGCGAGATCCATCCGCAGGTCGGCGAAGGCCAGCGCCTCGTCGTCCTGGCCGCCGCCGGCAGCCGCGGCGGCGGCGTAGGAGCTGCGCCGCAGCAGGGCGCGGACGCGGGCGAACAGCTCGTCCAGCTCGAACGGCTTGACCAGGTAGTCGTCGGCCCCGGCGTCCAGCCCGGTCACCCGGTCGCCCACGGTGTCCCGGGCGGTCAGCATCAGGATCGGCGTGGTGTCGCCCGCGCCGCGGATGCGCCGGGCGGCGGTGAGGCCGTCCATGCGGGGCATCTGGATGTCCAGCACGATCAGGTCGGGCCGGCAGGCCGTGGCCTTCTCCAGCGCGTCGGCGCCGTCCACGGCGACCTCGGTGCCGTACCCCTCGAAGGCGAGGCTGCGCTGGAGTGCTTCGCGCACCGCCGGCTCGTCGTCGACGATCAGGATGCGCTGGGGGTCACGGTCGCCATCGGCGGGGCTCATGGGCTCGGATTCCTCGGGTGCGGTGGAGCGACGGGGTCTGGACGCCTTCAGCGTCGCATGCTTCCCGGCCGGCGCGGAAAGGGCGGAGCGCAGGTGGAGCGCGGTGGAGCGCGGCCGGGATCAGCCGCGGGCGCCGCTGCGGCGACGGCCGCGCACGGCGCCGGCGCGGCGGCCGGCGGCGGGCACGGCGGCCACCTCGGGCGCCCGGACCGCCGGCGCGTGGAGGTCGTATGCCACCTCGAGGGCCAGGGTGAAGTCGGCGGCGCCGGTGCCGGCGCCCGGGTGCGGAACCTGCTTGATCATGACGTGCTCCCTCACTACGGACGGTGTCAGCCGCTGCGAGCGGTGTCAGTCGGAGCCGCCGGCCCGCAGCGTGGCCAGGTCGGACTTGACGGTGTTGACCGGGATGGCGAAGCCGAGGCCGACGCTGCCGACGCTTGACGAGGACGACTCGGAACCGGCCGAGTACATCGCGGAGTTGATGCCGACGATGGTGCCGTTCATGTCGATCAGGGCGCCGCCGGAGTTGCCGGGGTTCAGCGAGGCGTCCGTCTGGATCGCCTTGTACGTCGTCGTGGACGAGCCGGTGTCGCCGTTGAACTGCCGACCCCCGAACTCGAACGGCCACTGCCCGTTGCCGCCGCCCTGGCTCTGGCCCTCGTCGGTGGAGACGGTCACGTCACGGTTCAGGGCCGAGACGATGCCGCTGGTGACGGTGCCGGTCAGGCCCTCGGGGGAGCCGATCGCCACGACCGTGTCGCCGACGCTGACGCCGCTCGAGTCGCCCAGGGTGGCCGCCTTGAGGCCGGAGGCGCCCTGCAGTTTGATCAGGGCGAGGTCCTTCTTGCTGTCGGTGCCGACGACCCGCGCGGTGTAGGACGTGCCGTCGCTGGTCTTGACCTTGATCGAGGAGGCGCCGGAGACGACGTGGTTGTTGGTGAGGATCTCGCCGTCGCCGGTGATGATCACGCCGGAGCCGGTCGACTGCCCGGAGCCCGAGGTGGCGTTGATCTCGACGATGCTCGGGCTGACCGCGGCGGCGATCGCGGCGATGTCGCCCTTCTTGGCGGCGGGCACCACGCTGGTGCTGGTGGTGGCGGCGACGGTGTCGTTGCCGGTCAGTTCCTGGATCCCGTAGGCGGTGCCGCCGCCGATGGCCGCGGCGACGATCGCCACGGCGGCCAGCAGGGCGACCGGCCCCCGGGTCCGCCGCCTCTTCGGCTCGGGCTCGGGCGCGGCGGGCGCGGCGGGCGAGGCAGGTGCCGGGTGCGCCGCGTGTGCCGCGTGTGCCGCGTGCGCCGCGTGCGCGCCCGGTCCGGCCGGGGGAGCGGCGAGCAGGGCGGTGCCGCCCCCGGTGCCACCGCCGCCGGTGCCGTCGCCGCCGTACGAGCCGCCGGCCGGCGACTGCGCCGGCGGGGGCGGCCACTCGGGGTTCACGGGCGAGGAGGCGTGCTGCTGGGGGTACGCGTGCCGTTCGCCCTGGTACGGGTCGTCGTACTCGCCGCTGCGGCGGATGCTCTCGGTCATGGAACGAGCTTGGCGCTCCACCATGAGAGCTCCCTGAGCGTCCGCTGAGAAGCCCGGCAGAACCTCGTAGGCCCGATATAAAGACGCTTCTCGCGGCCTCGCGGACTCCCTCAGGAGGGTCTCAGAAAGTCACGCGCAGCCGCAGGACCGCCGCACGACCAGCCGCGACGGGAACACCTTCAGCCGCTCGCGCCGCGACCCCGCGACCCGCAGCCCGTCGTCCAGCACCAGGTCCACGGCGGCCCGGGCCATCGCCGAGCGGTCCGACGCGACCGTGGTCAGGGGCGGGTCGGCGAGCGCCGCCTCCTTGATGTCGTCGAAGCCGGCCACCGCCAGCTCGCCCGGCACGTCGATGCGCAGCTCGCGCGCCGCGCGCAGCACGCCGATCGCCTGGTCGTCGGTGGAGCAGAAGACCGCGGGCGGGCGCCGGGGCCCGGAGAGGATGTCCAGGGCGATCCGGTAGGCGTCGTAGCGGTTGTACGGCGCCTCGAACAGGCGGCCCTCGGTCTCCACGCCCGCCTCCTGCATCGCGCGCCGCCAGCCCTCGACGTGGTCGGAGACGGGGTCGCCGACCGCGGGCGTCTCGGCCGTGCCGCCGACGCACGCCACGTAGTCGTAGCCGTGTTCCAGCAGGTGGCTCACGGCGAGCTGGGCGCCGCCCAGGTCGTCGGTCACGACGGCGACGTCGTCGATGGCCTCGGGCCGCTCGTGCAGCAGGACCACCCGGGCGTCCCACGCCTCGATCTCGGCGGCGGCCAGGTCGTTGAGCGCGTGGCTGACCAGGATCAGGCCGGAGACCCGCATCCCGAGGAACGCCCGCAGGTAGTGGACCTCGCGCTCGCTGACGTAGTCGGTGTTGCCGACGAGGACCATCTTCCCGCGCTCGGAGGCGGCCTGCTCGACCGCGTGCGCCATCTCCCCGAAGAAGGGCTGGCGCGCGTCCGGGATGATCAGCCCTATGAGGTCGGTGCGCCGGGACGCCATCGCCTGGGCGACCCGGTCGGGCCGGTAGCCCAGCTCCTTGATCGCGGCGAGGACGCGCTCGCGCGTGGCCGGGGCGACCGGCCGGGGTCCGTTGTTGATGACATAGCTGACGACGGCAGTGGACGTCCCTGCCAGCCGTGCTACGTCGTCCCGAGTCACCTTGGCCACTCGCGGAGTCTACGCGGAGAGACCGGGACCGGGCAGGGCGAGAAGGCGCTGGGCCGGGCTGCCCCGGGCCCGTTCGGCGCTTCCGGTGCGGGAGCGCTCCCCTGCCCGGGCGTCCGCTATGCCTCCGCCCGGACCTCGACGGCGTCCAGGGCCGCAGTCTCGTCCGTTTTCTCTGCTTTTGAGCGCTCCGCCCGGGCCTTGCTCTCCTCGCCGGCCCGGTCCCCCTTCTCCGGGGTAACGAATCGATAACCGACGTTCCGGACGGTCCCGATCAGCGACTCGTGCTCGGGTCCGAGCTTGGCGCGCAGGCGCCGTACGTGCACGTCGACCGTGCGGGTGCCGCCGAAGTAGTCGTAGCCCCACACCTCCTGCAGGAGCTGGGCGCGGGTGAAGACGCGGCCCGGGTGCTGGGCGAGGTACTTCAGGAGCTCGAACTCCTTGAAGGTCAGGTCCAGGACCCGGCCCTTGAGCTTGGCGGAGTAGGTCGCCTCGTCGACCGACAGGTCGCCGTTGCGGATCTCCATGGGCGAGTCGTCGTTGACGATCTGCTGGCGGCCCATGGCCAGCCGGAGCCGGGCCTCGACCTCGGCCGGCCCGGCGGTGTCCAGCAGGACGTCGTCGATGCCCCAGTCGGCGGTGACGGCGGCGAGGCCGCCCTCGGTGACCACCAGGACGAGCGGACAGCCCGGCCCGGTGGAGCGCAGCAGCTGGCACAGGCTGCGCACCTGGGGGAGGTCGCGGCGGCCGTCGACGAGGATGACGTCGGCGCCCGGGGTGTCGACGAGCGCGGGTCCCTCCGCCGGAGCGACGCGCACGTTGTGCAGCAGCAGGCCGAGGGCGGGGAGCACCTCCGTCGACGGCTGGAGGGCATTGGTCAGGAGCAGCAGAGAACTCATACGTCTGGTTCCTCCTCGGTCCCTGCGAGGACGTTTGCGGTGCGGAACTGCTCTGCGATCCCGGGGGCCCGTACACCGCGGTCACCTGGGGTTTCCCGCTTCGTATACAACGCTTCCGAAAGCACAAAAGGACCCGGGGGCTACGCTGCCCGAGTCCTCTGTCCAGCAGAATAGCCCACATGAACACCGGTCCGGCAGGTCATGTGGCGCGATCCACCCTTCGTCCGCACTCCGAGACGGGCAGACGGGAACCTTTGCGTACGTTTCTGCGCACGGTCGACGGGGTTGCCGTCGATTCCGTATACGATCCGGCGGCCGTCGTATACGACGCCTCCCGGCCGTCCGCCGGTGACCTGGTGTTCGTGGTGGCGCACGGCTTCACCGGCGGTGTGGACCGGCCGCACGTGCGGCGGGTGGCCGCGGCCCTGGCCCGCCACGGCGCCGTCGTCACCTTCTCCTTCCGCGGCCACGGCGCCTCGGGCGGCCGTTCCACGGTCGGCGACCGCGAGGTGCTCGACCTGGCGGCGGCGGTGGAATGGGCCCGCGAGCTCGGGCACACGCGCGTGGTGACCGTCGGCTTCTCCATGGGCGGCTCGGTGGTGCTGCGGCACGCGGCCCTGCACGGGGGGACCGACGCCGTGGTCTCCGTCAGCGCGCCCGCCCGCTGGTACTACCGGGGCACGGCCCCGATGCGCCGCCTGCACTGGCTGGTGACGCGCCCCGCGGGCCGGCTGGTGGGCCGCTACGGCCTGCGCACCCGCATCCACCACCGTCAGTGGGACCCGGTACCGCTGTCCCCGGTGGAGGCGGCGGCGAAGATCGCCCCGACGCCGCTGCTGATCGTGCACGGCGACCGGGACGGCTACTTCCCCCTCGACCACCCGCGCATGCTGGCCGCGGCCGCCGGCGACCACGCCGAACTCTGGGTGGAGCACGGCATGGGCCACGCCGAGAACGCGGCCGGCGACGAACTGCTGTCCCGCATCGGGGACTGGGCGGTGGCCCGGGCGGGCTAGCCTGAGGTGTCCACAACCGAACTGATTGAGGAACGGATGCCAAAGGTCACGGTGCGCTACTGGGCCGCCGCGAAGGCCGCGGCCGGGGTCGCCGAGGAGCCGTACGACGCGGACACGCTGGCCGAGGCGCTCGACGCCGTGCGCGGGCGACACCCCGGCGAACTCACCCGCGTGCTCCAGCGATGCTCGTTCCTCGTCGACGGTGATCCCGTGGGCACCCGCGGACATGAGACGGTACGGCTGGCCGACGGCGGCACGGTCGAGGTGCTCCCGCCGTTCGCAGGAGGGTGACGATGACCGACCAGCAGCCGTACGACCCCGGGTACCAGGGGTACGACCCGTACCAGCAGTCTCCGCAGCCGCAGCCGCAGGCGTGGCCCGCGCAGCAGGCGTACCAGGACCAGCGGGGCCCGGCCGGGTACGAGGACCCGGACGCCCTGCAGTACACGCAGCAGTGGCAGGGGCAGACCTGGGAGACGCAGTTGCAGCCGCCCGTCGCCGCGGTGGACGCGGCCGAGACGGCGTACCTGCCCCCGCAGGCGCCCGCCGGGTACCCGCCGCACCACCCGGCGCCCCACGACCAGGCCGCCACCGGGTACGGGCATCCGCCGCACCAGGACCCGGCCCAGGCCCACGCCCACGCCCACGCCCAGGCTCACGCCCCGGCCGCGGCCCCGGCGTGGGACCGGCAGCCGCAGCCGCAGCCGCAGCGGCAGCCGCAACCCCAGCCGCAGGCCGTCCAGCCCGCCGGCCACGCCGCCCACGCCGGCCCCGCCGCGCCCGAGCCGGAGGACGGCCCCGCCTACGGTCCCGCCACCCTCGCCGGCAACTCCCGCATCACGGACGCCCAGCGCGCCCGCCTGGAGGGCCGGTCCCCGGTCATCGAGCCCGGCGGGCAGCCGGCCGCGCTGACCGCGCTGCTGGGGCTGCTGCTGTCGGGAACGGCGGCGCTCGGCTCGTACGCCCTCCTCGTCCCGCTCGTCGCCCTGCAGGCCGTCACCGCGGCGGGCTGGTTCCGGCTCAACGGCATGTGGCCGGCCCGGCAGGGCATCGCGCTGGCGTTCCTCGGCGCGCTCGTCGCGGACGCGGCGCTGCTCGCGGCGGGCCGCGAGCACGGCCCGGCCGCGATACTCGGCACCATCGGCGTGTGGGTGCTGCTCTCCCTGGTGCTGCAACTGCGCTCGCACGCGGACCCCGACGAGCGGATGTACGGCCTGATGGCGACCGTCGTCTCGGCGGCGCTGTCCGTCCTCGCGGCCGGTTACCTCGCGGCCGGTGCGGACGCGGTGTCCGTCGGCGCGGTCGCGGTCGCGGTGGCCCTCCTGGCCCGCGCCCTGCCCCTGCCCACGCCGGCGTCGGTGGCCGTCTCGCTGCTGGCGGCGGCGGGCGCGGGCATCGCGGCCGGCGCGATCACGGACCTCGGCGCGAAGGGCGCGCTGCTGGGCGCGGGCGCCGCGGCGTGCGCGCTGATCGGGCACCGGGTGGCGAGCTACGACTACCCGTCGCGCTTCGTCCACTTCACCGCAGGCGTCGCCCTGCCGCTGACGGCGGCGGCGCCGGTGGTGTGGGTGCTCGGGCGGGCGCTGGGGTAAGCGGCGTCCCCTGTGCACCCTCCTGTCACAGGTGATCCACAATTCGCGGGCGCGCGCCCGTCCCAGGGTTAGTCTCGCGCCAGACGGCCACCCGGGTCGTCGGTGACCGGCCTTCGTGGATGACGGCCGAAGTGGGGGAAACATTCGGTATGCGCGCCCTGCGAATACTTCTGATCGTCGTCGTGATCCTGGGCGGCCTGTTCGTGCTCGTGGACCGGGTGGCGGTGTACTTCGCCGAGAACGAGGCGGCGGACAAGCTCAGGACCACCCAGAACCTGGCCTCCACCCCGGACGTGTCCATCAACGGCTTCCCGTTCCTCACCCAGGTGGCGTCCGGGGAGCTGGACGACGTCGAGATCGGCATCAAGGACTACCAGGCGGACACCGGCAGCACCGCCGCCGGCGCCCCGAAGACGATCCGCGTCGACGACATCGACGCCCACATGAAGGGCGTGGAGTTCTCCGGCGACTACAGCTCCGCCACCGCGGCCACCGCCACCGGCACCGCCCTGGTCTCCTACGACGAGCTGCTGAAGGCGGCCAAGTCCGGGCCGACGCAGATCATCCCCGGCATCACCGCCGAGGTCGTCGGGCTGTCCGACGGCGGCAACGGCAAGATCAAGGTCGAGGTGAAGGTGCGGGCGGCCGGCGCGGAGCAGACGTACCCGGTGCTCAGCTCGGTGACCGTGGAGGGCTCCACGGTCAGGGTGCACGCCGACTCGCTGCCCAAGCTGGTGGTGCAGCTCGCCGAGTCCCGGATCCGCGCGATAACCGACTTCCAGCAGACGATCGACCAGCTGCCCGGCGACGTCAGGCTCGACAAGGTCGAGGCGGCGAAGAACGGCGTGGAGATCACCGTGAAGGGTTCGGACGTCAAGCTCGCGGGGTAGGGACGAGAGGCCTCGCGGGGCCGGACGAGAGCCGGTGTGGACCCCCGGCGTCCGAAGGGCGAGACGCCGTCGTCCGCGGCGCGGCCGGGGCGGCGGACACACCGGGTCCGAGGCCGTACGGCGGACATCCGGGCAGCGATCCGATCCCACATGCCGGACGATCGCGTCTCACCATACGACACGCCGGTGACATCTCCCGCTGTCCGTCCCTACGATCGGCACCATGAAGCGACAGGCGGATCTCACGAAGCGGCGGGCAGTAGACCTGTGCCGCGTCGCCGCCATGCTCTGTCGCACCTTCTGAGCGGAGAGCGCAGACCTCCGCATTCCCCCGCCCTGTGTCCAGGGCATCCGTGCGCCGCCGTCGCCTGGAAGCGGACGCGCGCGCACCTCTCGCACTCGTCATCGCACGTAATTGCACCGGCACTCGCACGCCCCGCCGCAACTGCCCCGGAGGAGACACATGAGCCGCAGCGACGTCCTGGTAGACGCCGACTGGCTGCAGGACCACCTGGACGACCCGACGATCGCCATCGTCGAGGTCGACGAGGACACGTCCGCCTACGAGAAGAACCACATCAAGAACGCGATCCGCATCGACTGGACCAAGGACCTCCAGGACCCGGTCCGCCGTGACTTCGTCGACCAGGAGGGCTTCGAGAAGCTCCTGTCGGAGAAGGGCATCGCCAACGACCACACGGTCATCCTCTACGGCGGCAACAACAACTGGTTCGCGTCGTACGCCTACTGGTACTTCAAGCTGTACGGCCACGAGAACGTCAAGCTCCTCGACGGCGGCCGCAAGAAGTGGGAGCTGGACGCCCGCGAGCTGGTCGACGGCTCCGAGGTGCCCGAGCGCGCGAAGACCGAGTACAAGGCCCAGGCGCAGGACACCTCCATCCGCGCGTTCCGCGACGACGTGGTGGCCGCGATCGGCGCGCAGAACCTGGTCGACGTGCGCTCGCCCGACGAGTTCTCCGGCAAGCTGCTCGCCCCGGCCCACCTGCCGCAGGAGCAGTCGCAGCGCCCGGGCCACGTCCCGAGCGCCCGCAACATCCCGTGGTCGAAGAACGCCAACGACGACGGCACGTTCAAGTCGGACGAGGAGCTGAAGGCCCTCTACACCGACGAGAACGTGGACCTCGCCAAGGACACGATCGCCTACTGCCGCATCGGCGAGCGCTCGGCCCTGACCTGGTTCGTCCTGCACGAGCTGCTCGGCGTCCAGAACGTCAAGAACTACGACGGCTCCTGGACCGAGTACGGCTCCCTCGTCGGCGTGCCGATCGAGCTCGGCGCCGCCAAGTAGGACCGCCCCCTTTCAACCGCCCCCCTTTCAAGACCTCTGGAGAAGCACATGTGTGGAGCGAAGGCCGGCGGCCCCGACGCCTCGACGATCAAGCCCGGTGAGACCACCATCCAGGGCCAGGTGACCCGCGACGGCGAGCCCGTGACGGGCTACGTCCGCCTCCTGGACTCGACCGGCGAGTTCACCGCGGAGGTCCCCACCTCCGCCACCGGACAGTTCCGCTTCTACGCGGCCGAGGGCACCTGGACCGTCCGTGCCCTGGTGCCCGGCGGCACCGCCGACCGCACGGTCGTCGCCCAGCAGGGCGGCCTCGCGGAGGTCGCGATCGCGGTCTGACGCCGCGCGCCGGAGCTGGGGCCGCACCCCTCGGGTTGGACGCCTGGGTGCGGCCCTTCGGCGTGTCCGGATCCGTGTCCGGACCTACCCTGGAGTCATGTACGCGCGCCGACGGCACGTCTACTTCGCGATGATGGGCGTCTGCATCGCGCTGTTCGTCCTGGCCTGGGGCGTCGTCCGCATCTGGTCCGTCCCGGCGGCCGTGGCGATGTGCGTGGTGGCGATGGTCATCCCCCCGGTCGCCGCGATGGTCGCCAACCGCCGCGGCCCCGAGGACCGCTGGTGGGACGACCCGTCCGGCGACCCCACGTCGGACGAGTGGTGGGACGAACTGGACGGCAAGAAGCGCCCGCGGTGACGGCGGGCCCGGCGTCTCGGCGTCTCACCGTCTCACCGTCTCAGTAGACGAGCGCCTGCGTCTCGTCCGCCAGCGCCTCCTGGACGAAGACCTGGGCGCCCGCGATGCGCACACCCTCGATGACGTCCTGCTCCGTGATGTCGCGGCGGGCCGCGCACTGCGTGCACAGGGTGACCTTGCCGCCGGCGAGCAGGGAGTCGAGCAGGTCGGGCAGCGGGGCGGCGTGCGGCAGCTCGAACTCGGCGGCCCGGCCCGGCAGGGCGAACCACGCCGATTCGCCGGTCAGCCACAGGGAGACGTCGACGCCGCTGGCCACGGCCACCGCCGCCACCGTGAACGCCTGCGAGCAGCGTTCGGGGGCGTCGGCCCCCGCCGTCACCTTGATCACGAGTTTCTTCGCCATGGCCGAATCGTAATCAACACCTCCACAACTCCGGCCGCGGGTCGGGAGTCTCCTGTGCGCACGCATGTGGCATGCGCGCTTCACGTTTCTGTGGGGGAGTCTTGGAAGTACCCGAAGAGGGACCCGACGCGCCGGCCGTCCCGGTCGCGTCCGTCGTGCCCGACGACGCGGACCCGGGTGCGCCCCGCCGCCGTCGCCGTACGGTCCTGCTGATCGTCGGCGCCGCCCTGCTCGGCGTCGTCGCCGGCGCCTGCACCGGCTATCTGATCCAGGCCGACCGCGAGCCCACCGCGCTGCCGTCCCTGTCGCAGCCGGAACTCGCGCAGGCCGGCGGGCCCGGCCCCGAGCCGCTGCCGGCCTCGCTGGACCGCCGCCTGAAGACCGAGGGCGACCTGCGCAAGCTGCTGCTGAAGAAGCCGCGCGGCGCCAAGGACTCCGAGTGGCTGTCCCAGTCCCACGGCTGGATGGACACGGCCGACTACGCCGAGGAATTCCAGCAGCCGGCCGCCGAGTTCGGCAAGCTCGTCGGCGACGAGTTCCGCCGCGCCGCCGTCACCGGCTGGCGGAGCGGCTACCAGGCCGTCGAGATCCGGCTGATCCAGTTCCGGCAGGAGGAGACCCCCGCGGCCTTCGACTCCGTCGAGAACCATCAGTTCTGGGCGGTGAACAAGGACGACACCGACAACAGCCGGCCGGTGCCCGGCACGGGCAGCGGCATGGCGTACGCCCACCCCCGGCCCGAAACCCAGGTGGGCTCCGTGCCGCTGTACATGGCGGAGGCGCACGCCGTCCGCGGTGACGTCGCCATGGAGATCTGGATGTACGACACCCGGCCGATCCCCAAGGCGAAGATCGTGGACCTGGCCGAGCGGCAGATGGAGCGGCTGTGAGCGACAACCAGTACCGGCCGGACGACGGAGCGAGCCCGGCCGAGCCGGCCCCGGCCGCGGCCCCGGCCGCGGGCACCGGACCCGATTCCGTCCCGCCCGCGCCCGAGTCCGCGCCCGAGTCCGCGCCTGCGCCCGAGTCCGCCCCGGTCGAGTCCGCGTCGGCGGGGGACGCCCCGGCCGGGGACGTTCCGGTCCAGGGCGGCGTGCTGCCCGGCCCGCTCGCCGGGAAGGGCCGTCGGCGTGGCCGGATCGCCGCTGTCGCCGGGTCCGTCCTGCTGGTCGCGGCGGTCGTCGCGGGCGTCGGGTACACCGTCGTCACCGTCGAGAACGCCGACCGGGACGCGGGCGCCCCCGTGTGGAAGCTCCCGAGGACGAAGCCCGCGGACACCGAGGCGGCGGACGCCAAGGGGCTCGCCGGGATGCTCGTGCCCTACGGCGCGGACGGCTGGAGCCGCGGCCCCGACATCGGCGAGTTCGGCTCCGACACGCAGCTCGGAGGCGCCCGGGCCACGGCCCTGCGCAAGGAGTGGGTGAGCGGACTGCCGCGCTCACAGCGCCGGGAGCTGGAGCGGCGGATCGACAAGCAGCGCATCCAGGGCATGGCGATGCGCAGCTACGTCAGCACCGACGAGAAGTCCTCCGTCTACACCAGCCGGGCGTCCACGGTGAGCATCCAGCTCGTGCAGATGGACAACAAGGCGGCCCTGCGCGACGTCGCGGAGTTCCAGAACGGGCTCCTCGACGCCCTCGGCGTCTTCCGGGACGGCCCGCGCGTCGAGGGCCACAAGAACGCCCGCTGCTTCCTGCCGCCCGTGGACAAGGACGAGACGCTGGACACGATGTACTGCTCGGCCTACCAGGGAGACGTCCTGGTCACCCTCAGCGCCGACGGCGCCAAACCCCTGGAGGTCCGCGGGGTCGCGAGGCTGCTGAAGGAACAGCTGGACCGCATCGCCGAGCCGGGGAAGGCCGTATGACCGAGCAGACGGAGCACACGGAGCACACGGAGCACACGGAAGTGACCGAGCAGCCGGACCCCACCGAGCCGCCGGACCCCACCGAGCAGGCAGAGCAGGCAGAGCAGGCAGAGCAGGCAGAGCAGGCAGAGCAGGCAGAGCAGGCAGAGCAGGCCGGCCCGCAGCCGTCCCTCACCGCGCCGCCGGCGCCGCCCGTGCCGCCCGCGCCCCGCAGGGACCGCCGCGTGCTGCGGGCCGTTCTGCGCTGGACCGCCGCCGTCGCCGTGTTCGCGGTGGCCGGGGCCGGAACGGCGTACGGGATCACGGCGATGGACCGGACGGACGTACCGGGACTGGCGACCGCGTCCGACGGGCGCTGGGACTACCCGACGCTGACCAGGCCGCCGCTGCCGTCCGGCAGCCCGGGACCGCTCGCCCCGTCGAACAAGGCCGGCGCCCACTACGCCGACCTGCGCGCCCTCGTGCTGCCCGCGCCGAAGGGGGCGACCGAGGACCCGAAGCTGCGCGGCAAGGACGGCTGGCTGGCGACCGGCGACTTCCTCGCGGAGTACGCCGAGAAGGACGACCGCGACGCGCTGCGCTGGAAGCTCGTCGACCACGCCCTGCGGCACATCGCGGCCCGCGGCTGGACCACCCCGGACGGCACCAGCACCCGGATCTACCTGCTCCATTTCGGCACCGCAGCCGTCGTGGACGACCTGCTCGACGACGGCGTCGCTCCCACCGGCGCCCCCGCCTTCCGGGTGCGCGGAGCGGACGCGTCCGCCTTCGACGAGGACTTCCCGGGAGCGGCCCAGGTGGACGGCGTCGAGCGCAGGTCCTACGTCGAGCAGGCGCCCTACGGCGGCGAGCAGGTCCGGCAGGCCTACCTGGCCGCCGGGGACGTCCTCGCGGTGATCGTGCAGTCCAGGAAGGGCGGCGCGAGGGCGGTGCCGTTCCAGCAGACCGTCACCCTGCAGAGCCAGCTGCTCGGCTGAGCCCCGCAACGGCGTACCTCACGGCGGGAGCCGGGGCCCGGCCGCGTAAGCTGGGCACCGGTCCGTCTGTACCGCCACCCCTGGCTCGTCCCAAGGAGCACCTCGTGCTGGAGTACTTCTACGAAGCCCTGCTGATCCTGGTCTGCGTCGGCGTGCTCGCCTTCGCCGGGCTGACCGTGAAGAAGCTGTACCAGGGCCAGCGCTGACCCACGTCTAGGAACCTCTCCTCATGATCGAGATCCCGTCCGACCTCCACAAGGACCTCGTACCCCTCGCCTTCCTGCTCGGCAACTGGGCCGGCGCGGGCGTGCACGACTTCCCCGGCTCGGAGAAGTGCAACTTCGGGCAGGAGGTCACCTTCACGCACGACGGCAGGGACTTCCTCGAGTACCACTCCCGCACCTGGGTGCTGGACAACGACGGGAACAAGGTCCGTCCCCTGGAGTCCGAGTCCGGCTTCTGGCGGGTCGACGCCGGCCGCAGGGTCGAGGTCACGATGACCCGCGACGACGGCGTCATCGAGATCTGGTACGGCGAGCTGGCCGACAGGAAGCCGCAGATCGACCTGGTCACGGACGCGGTGGCGCGCACGGCGGCCTCCCGCCCCTACAGCGGCGGCAAGCGCCTGTACGGCTACGTCAAGAGCGACCTGATGTGGGTCGGCGAGAAGCAGACGCCCGACGTCGAGCTGCGCCCCTACATGTCGGCGCACCTGAAGAAGGTCGTCACCCCCGAGGAGGTCGAGCGCTGGGCCAAGGCCCTGCCCGACGACCTGCCCGACGACGGGATCGCCTTCTTCAAGTAGTCCTAGACTTTCCGGTGTGGTGAGCACCGACTGGAAGAGCGACCTGAGGCAGCGCGGCTACCGGCTGACGCCGCAGCGCCAGCTTGTCCTCGAAGCAGTGGACACCCTGGAGCACGCGACCCCCGACGACATCCTCATGGAAGTGAGGAAGACGGCGTCGGGGGTCAACATTTCCACCGTCTACCGCACCCTGGAGCTGCTGGAGGAGCTGGGGCTGGTCTCGCACGCCCACCTCGGGCACGGAGCGCCCACCTACCACCTCGCCGACCGCCACCACCACATCCACCTGGTCTGCCGCGACTGCCAGAACGTCATCGAGGCGGACGTCCAGGTGGCGGCCGAGTTCACCGCGAAGCTCCGGCGGGAGTTCGGCTTCGAGACGGACATGAAGCACTTCGCGATCTTCGGCCGCTGCAAGGACTGCTCCCTCAAGGGTTCAACTGCCAAGTCGTAGGCTTGTGTCCATGAAAAGCCCCCTGCTGTCCCTGCCCGGCGCCGTCCCCGCCGAGGGTGTGGACGAAGGCGTCGCCGCCCACTACGGCGACCTGTTCCGCGAGCAGCGCGCCCTCGCCGACGGCACCGGCTTCGTCGACCTCTCCCACCGCGGCGTCGTCACCGTCTCCGGCGAGGACCGGCTGAGCTGGCTGCACCTGCTGCTCACCCAGCACGTCAGCGAACTGCCGGCCGGCCAGGCCGCCGAGGCGCTGATCCTGTCCGCGCACGGCCACATCGAGCACGCGCTGTACCTGGTGGACGACGGCGCGACGGTCTGGGCCCACGTCGAGCCCGGCACCCAGGAGGCGCTGATCGCGTACCTGGAGTCGATGAAGTTCTTCTACCGGGTCGAGGTCGCCGACCGCACGGACGAGTTCGCGGTCGTCCACCTGCCGGCCGGCTCGATCGCCGAGGTGCCCGAGGGCGTCGTGGTGCGCGAGACGCCGTACGGGCGCGACCTGTTCCTGCCCCGCGCGGACCTGGAGTCCTACGCCGCGCAGGCCGGGCCGCCGGCCGGGATACTCGCCCACGAGGCGCTGCGCGTCGAGCAGCACCGCCCGCGCCTCGGCTTCGAGACCGACCACCGTACGATCCCGCACGAGCTGGGCTGGATCGGCACCGCGGTGCACCTGCAGAAGGGCTGCTACCGCGGCCAGGAGACGGTCGCCCGCGTGCAGAACCTCGGAAAGCCCCCGCGCCGCCTGGTCTTCCTGCACCTGGACGGCAGCGAGGTCCACCTGCCGCCGCACGGCACCGAGATCCGGCTCGCGGACGAGGGCCCCGACGGCCGCAAGATCGGCTTCGTGACGACGTCCGCCCGCCACCACGAGCTGGGCCCGGTCGCGCTGGCCCTGGTCAAGCGGAACATCCCGCTGGACGCGCGGCTGGTGGCCGGGGACACGGCGGCCGCCCAGGAAACGGTCGTGGAGCCGTAGACCCGACCGGGTCCCGCGTCCGCTTCGCGGGGCCTCAGATGTCCAGCAGGACGGTGAACGGGCCGTCGTTCGTCAGCGACACCCGCATCCGCGCGCCGAAGCGGCCCGTCGCCACCGTCGCGCCCAGCGCGCGCAGCTGGGCGACCACCTCGTCGACCAGCGGTTCGGCGACGTCGCCGGGGGCGGCCGCGTTCCAGGTGGGGCGGCGGCCCTTGCGGGCGTCGCCGTACAGGGTGAACTGGCTGATCACCAGCAGCGGGGCGGCGATGTCGCTGCACGACTTCTCGTCGTGCAGCATCCGGATCGACCACAGCTTGCGGGCGAGCTGGGCCGCCTTCTCCTTGGTGTCCTCGTGCGTCACGCCGACCAGGACGCACAGTCCCTCGCCGGTGATCTCCCCGACGGTCTCGCCGTCCACGACGACGCTCGCGCCGTCCACCCTCTGCACCACTGCACGCATGCGCCCCATGATGCCGTGCCGCCGTGAGCGGCCCGCACCGGGCTTCCGGGCCGGTCCGGAAAGCTTCCCGGGGGACCTGTTTCTGACCTCAACCCCCTCATGTGGGGCCGATCGGGGGCACTCGGTCACATAGCGGCCACTTGGGGTGGCACGATGCTCCCACACGCCGGTCGAGGGGACGGTAGAGGCACATGAGAACTTCGAGTACCGGGCAGCCGCCCGGGCCCGTCGCGCTGACCGACGCGACCGGCCCCGGCACGCTCCGGCCGCCCGCGCAGCGCACCGACAGTCCGGGCCCGTTTCTGCCCGCCGACGCGCCGGAGCACGACCTGACCGTGCTGAGCCTGCCCGAGCTGCGCGCCCTGCGCCGGGACGCGCAGCGCGACGAGGCCGACCTCAGCTACGTACGGCGGCTGCTCCAGGGCCGGGTCGACATCCTGCGGGCGGAGCTGGCCCGCCGGTCCCCCGCGGGCGCGGGCTCCGTCGTCGAGCGGCTGTCCGAGATCCTCGCCGACGGCCCCGCCCGGCACCGTTCCTCGGCCCGCCACGTGACGCTGGGCACGCCGCACGGCGAGGAGTACCGGCGGCTGGCCGCCGACATGCTCGCCGAGGTGGAGCTGTCGGACCTGGGCGCGCGCACGGACCAGGAACTGCAGACCGCGATGGGGCGGCTGGAGCGCTACGAGCAGCAGGTCTCCCGGCGACGGCAGCGGCTGCAGCGCACCGCGGACGACTGCGGCGGCGAGATCGCGCGCCGGTACCGCGAGGGGGAGGCCCAGGTGGACGACCTGCTGACGTGAGGGCGGCGACCGCTCGAGGCCGCGCTCAAGCGTGCTCGAGCACGTGCTCGAGCACGCGCTCAGGGACGTGCTCAGGGACGTGCTCAGGGACGTGCTCAAGCACGCGCTCAGGGACGTGCTCCAGCACGTGCTGAGGGACCCCGCTCGAGGACGTGCGGGGGAAAATCCGCGCGACACCCTCGCCGCCGTGCGCCTACCGTGCTGCCATGAGCCGAGCCGCCGACATCGACGTGCGCCCTGTGACCGAGGCCGAGTACCCCGAGTGGCTGCGGGCCCTGAGGGGCGGGTTCCTGCTGGGGCCGACCGTCTCCGAGGACGAACTCAAGGCACGCGCCACCCAGTTCGAGCCCGGCCGTTACCTGGGCGCCTTCGACGGGGACCGCTGCGTGGCGACCTTCCGGTCCTTCACGCAGGAGGTCACGGCGGTCGGCGGCGCCCCGGTGCGGGCCGACGCGGTCTCCGCCGTCACCGTCACCGCCACCCACCGCCGCCGCGGCCTGCTCACCCGGATGATGACCCGCGACCTCGCGGCCGCCAAGGAGCGCGGCGACGTGGTCGCCACGCTGATCGCCGCCGAGTACCCGATCTACGGCCGCTTCGGCTTCGGCCCCGCCACCCACCTGGTCGAGTGGACGGTCGACGTCCCGCGCGCCGGCCTCGACGTCCGCGGGCCGTTGCCCGCGGACGGCGGCCGCGTCGACCTGGTGGACGGCGACGAGGTGCGCAAGATCGGCCCCGAGCTGCACGAGCGGGTGCGCCGCGCCACGCCGGGCGCCGTCAGCCGCAGCGACTGGTGGTGGCAGCTCAACACGGGCGCCGTGCGCGTCGACCCGAAGTGGACCGAGCCGTTCTGGGCGGTCCACCGCGCGGCCGACGGCACGGTCGAGGGCCTCGTGGCGTACGAGGTGGACGACCGGTGGGGCGACGCCAAGCAGCCGCTGAACACGGCGAGCGTGCGGTCCCTGATCGCGTCGACCCCGGCCGCCGAGCGCGCCCTGTGGCACTACCTCTGCTCGATCGACTGGGTCACCCAGGTCAAGAGCGGCTCGCGGGCCCCCGACGACCTGCTCCCCCTCCTGCTGCCCGACCCGCGGGCCGCCCGCATCACCTCGCAGGCGGACTGGCTGTGGGTGCGCATCCTGGACGTCGAACGCGCGCTCCGGGCGCGGACGTACGAGGGGACCGGCTCGCTGGTGCTGGAGGTGACCGACCGGGCAGGCCTCACCGGCGGCCGCTACCGGCTGGAGGCGTCCGCGGCGGGCGCGTCCTGCGCGCCCACCCGCGACCGTGCCGAACTGACGCTGGACGTCGCCGAGCTGGCGGCCCTGTGGCTGGGCGACGAGTCGGCGGTGCGGCTGGCGGCGCTCGGCCGGGTCCGGGAAGAACGAGCGGGCGCCGCCCTGGTGGCCGACGCCCTGCTGCGTACGTCCAGGCGACCGTGGTGCCCGGACATGTTCTGACGCTCCTTTCGCCGGTGACGGTGGACTCATCCGTAGCGTGCTCTTCAGTTGTGGCTGTGCTGTTCAGTTGTGACTGTGCTGTGGAGTTGTGGCTGTGCGGGTGCTGCTGTTCGGTTGTCGGTGTTCGGTTGTGACGGTGCCGTTCGTGCGGGCCGACCGAGCTCCCGGCTCCCCTCCGGAAGGGAACGCGGTCGACCGGATCCGTGGCGGCCGAGCCGGTGCGGCGCGGCCGGTGCCGTCCGGACCGGGCGTGATCCTCGTGACGCGGCGTCCCGGAATCTATGGCCAACAGTCCAGAAGCTTGACCATGTTGCTCAAGTTGGCGACCAACTTGTCTGTAGTTATCTCCGCTTGGAAGCGTCTCATAACCACCTTCGCATGAACTGCCGCAAGATGGCGGGAAGTTGTAGTGTTCTTGTGTGGACCCGAAACACGCCTCCGCCAATGGGCGGGAACGGTCACAGCGGCCACAGAAGACACACCGTGAAGTGGCCGACGAGCTGCGCGCCCGCATCCGCTCGGGCCGGCTCCGCGCCGGTCAGCGCATGCCCACGCAGGCGAAACTCGCCGACGAGTTCGGCGTCGAACGCGGCGCCGTGCGCCAGGCCCTGCGCATCCTGCAGTCGGAGCACCTGCTGACCAACGTCTCCAAGGGCGCTCCGGCCACTGTCGCCCCCGATCCGGACCTCACCGACGCCCTGACCGGCCCCGCGGCCCTGCCGATGCCCACGACGGTCGCCCTGGCCCCGCGGATCGCGGCCGCCTTCGCCGCCCCGCACGTCGAGATCGACGCCCTCTGCCTGACCTCGGTGTCCCTCACCCTCGCCATCGGCGAGCCGCTGCGCCGGATCCACGCCGGACAGCTGAAACCGGCCAAGGTCGACGTCCGGGTGCTGCTGCCCAGCCGCGACATCGACCTGGCCTTCCCGACCCCGGTGGACCCCTCCGCCGACGGCCGGCTCCAGCGCCGCTGGCTGGCCCAGCGCAACGCCCAGGGGCAGGTGCTCAAGCACAACCTGCTGGCCCTGCGCGCCACGCACGGCATCGACGTGCGCGTCGCCTTCCGCGCGCTGCCCTTCACCCCGCCGGTCAAGCTGTACCTGCTCAACGGCACCGAGGCCCTGTTCGCGTACTACACGCTCACCCGGCGCGAGGCGGAGATCGACCAGGAGCACCTGGAGATGTACGACGCCGAGGGCACCCAGTCGATGCTGTTCGCCTTCGAGCAGGGCACCGGCCTGCGCGACACGACGTTCGTGGAGCAGTCGCACCTGTGGTTCAACGCACTGTGGGAGACGATCAGCTCCGAGCTGCTGCTCACGGGCTGACGTCTCCCACGGACGGCCGGACCGGGCTTCCCCTCACAAGGCGGGGCCCGCGACCAGCAGGGCGAGCAGTACCGCCCCGACGGAGCTGACGGTCGGGTTCTTGGCCTTGATCCCCGTGGTGAGCAGGAGCAGGCCGATGACGCCGACGGCGCCGTACTTCCAGGTGACGAGCTGCTCGAAGCCGACGACGAGGACCGCCGACAGGAGGGCGAGGGCAGGCATGGTGGTTCCCCCTTCAGGCGTGGGCAGGACGGGCATGGGGGGTGCGAGGCGGATGAAGTCGGACGGACGGGGAAGCAACGGGAAGCAAACCCTCCGCCAACTCAACCAAGTTGGTAACCAACTCTGCCTATGTTGTCCCCACTTGGCAGCCAGTCATAAACAACTTTCAAACAACTCCCGGTAGATGGATCGAAGTTGTAGCGTTTGGTCGTGACCCAGGAGAACGTGGCGGAGAACGTGGCAGTGAACGGCGACAGGAAGCTCTCCCCGCAGGAGATCGCCGGCATCCTCCGGGACCGGATCCGCAGCGGTGACCTGAAGGCGGGGGACCGCCTGCCCACCCAGGCCGAGCTCGCGGTCGAGTTCGGCGTGGAGCGGGGCACCGTGCGCCAGGCCCTCCGGGCACTCCAGGAGGACGGCCTCCTCAGCAACGTCAGCAAGGGCAGCCCGCCGAGGATCGCGGAACCGGCGCCCGACCGGAGCGAACCCCAGCCCACGATGGTGGGCCTGGCCCCGCGCCTCGCCGAGGCGTTCTCGGCCCCGCGGGTCCGCGTGGACGCCGCCTGCCTCACGGCGGAGACCCTCATGCTCGCCCTGAGCGAGCCGGTCCGGCTGATCCACGAGGGCCGGATCCGCCCCGAGTCGATCGACGTGCGCATCCTGCTGCCCAGCCGCAAGATCGACCTCGCCTTCCCGGTGCCGGTGGACGGCCGCGGCGAGGACGACGCCGTGCACCAGCGCTGGCTCGCCCAGCGCAACGCCCAGGTGCAGGTCCTGCGGCACAACCTGTGGGCGCTGCGCTCCTCGCACGGCATCGACGTGCACGTGACCTTCCGCGCGCTGCCCTTCACCCCGCCGGTGAAGCTGTACCTGCTCAACGGCACCGAGGCGCTGATCGCGTACTACATGATCACCCGGCGCGAGGAGGAGTGGGACAGCGGCACCCTGGAGATGTACGACGCCCTGGGCGGCAAGTCGCTGCTGTTCTCCTTCGAACAGCGCGCCGGCCGGCGGGACGCCGCGTTCGTCGAGCAGTCCCAGAAGTGGTTCGACGCCCTCTGGGAAACCATCACGACGGACCTGACACTCTCCTAGTGACTTCCGATACGGCGCAGACTGAACCGGTGACGGCAGAGACAGAGAACCTGCGTGAGCTGATCACCGAGGCCCGCTTCGTCCTGTTCGACTTCGACGGCCCCATCTGCCGTCTCTTCGCGGGGCACACGGCGGAGAGCGTGGCCAAGGAACTGGTGGACTGGCTCGAGCTGCAGGGACTGAGAGGGCTGCTGACGGAGGCGGAACGGGTCCACCCCGACCCGATGGTCGTCCTGTACGCCGTCAACAGGAGGCATCCGCGCAGCGACCTGGTGACCGAGCTGGAGGAACGGCTCACGCAGCAGGAGCTCAAGGCGGTCCCCTCCGCCATGCCGACCGCGTACGCGGACCCGCTGATACGCACCTGGACCGCCGTGGGCGGCAGGCTGGCGGTCGCCAGCAACAACTCGCCCCGCACGGTGACGGAATACCTCTCCGTCCGCGGCCTGGCCGACTGCTTCGCCCCGCACGTCTACGGACGCACCGGCGAACTCGACCTCCTCAAGCCCCACCCGCACTGCCTCAACCGGGCACTGAACGCCATGGGCGCCGCCCCCTCCACCGCCCTCATGATCGGCGACGCCCCCACGGACCTCCGGGCCGCCGAGCGGGCGGGAGTGCCGTTCCTCGGCTACGCGAGTAATCCGTACAAGGAGAAGCAGCTGAGGGACGCGGGCGCCCGCACCGTCGTGGCGTCCCTGGAACCCGTACTGAGAGCGCTGCGCGGTTAGGGCCCGTCCGGCGGATCATGCCGGAGACGCGGGGCCTGGCACGCCCGTCCGGGTTGGAAGGCGCCGCCGGTTTCCTCCGACCCGATCCGCCGACCAGGCCCTAGGCCTGAGTCATCAGGAGCACGAAGACCACGGCGCCGGCCGACAGGCAGGCGGTGTCGCGCGCACGGAAGCCGGCGCCCAGCAGGAACAGGCACAGCAGCCCGAGGGGCCCGAACCGCGACGTCAGCATCTGCTCGGCGCCCAGCGCCATGACGGTGCCCACCAGTTGGAAGAAGACCACGGCTCCCACCCCTTCAGCTCTCCGACAACCGATCAACAACCCTTCCAATTGGACTGGTTGCCTTGAATTGGATGTGCCCCGACTGCTTGATCCCTTAACTGCCCTTCAAATACCGCCCGTCCAATCGTCCAATCCGTCGCCTATATGACCGAAAGCCGTTTGCCCCGTTGTCCGGAGAGGTACGGTCGCGGTGTGAGCACAGGGCGTGGCGACAGCGGCGGGAAGGGCTCCAGTTCCCTTCTGGAGGACCTGCGTGCCCGTATCGCCGACGGCACCTACCCCCTGGGCGGCCTCCTGCCGACGCAGCGGGAGCTGGCCGAGGAGTTCGGCATCTCGCGCGACACCGTGCAGCGCGTGCTGCGGGAGCTGAAGAACGAGGGCTGGATAGAGTCCCGCCAGGGCAGCGGCTCACGGGTCGTCAAGAGCCCCGTGCACTCCGGCAGGGAGCCGCAGGCGGCGCCACGGCTGCGTGCGGCGCTCGGGCCGTTCGTCGCCCGGGCCTTCGCCCAGCCGGTCGTCCGGCTGGACGTCCACACCCTGACCTCCGAGAGCCTGGACGCGCACGTCCGGCTGCAGGCCGAGCGCATCCGCACCGGGGAGATCGCCACCCCCGAACGCATCGAACTGCGGATGCTGCTGCCCTCCGAGACGCTGGAACTGCCGTACCCGCGAGCGATGACCCGGGGCGAGGACGGGACCGCGGCGGAGCAGCCGGCCGCGCTCCAGGAGCGCATCCAGGAACGGCTGCGCGGCATCACCCGGCGGCACACCACCTCCTTGCGGTCGGCGCTGCGGGACCTGGAGACGGAGGGCGTGGTGCCGTCCGTGGACGTGCAGGTCCGTCAGGTCCCCTTGGTCCCCGCCTTCAAGCTGTACCTGCGCCGGGGCGCGGAGGCGCTGTTCGGACCCTACGAGGTGATCGAGCGCCCGATCCTGCTCGACGACGGAACCGAGATTGCCGCCCTGGACGTCCTGGGCCTGGGCTCGACGCTGACGCGCCACGTGAACGACGAGGGCGACCCCAACTCCACCGGGTCCGTCTTCATGGAGAGCATGCAGGCCTGGTTCGACTCCTGCTGGGAGCGGCTCGCCACCGCACTCTGAACCGACGGCGGCGCGCGCCGCGGGACGGGCTCGGCAGCGTGCGGTGTCCGCTGTCACCGCCTCGGGCACCACACACGTTGGCGAGGTGGTCATTTCTGTGGCCTCCGGGGCACTACAGTGTGCGCACCCCTCCGCGGCGCAATGACATCGGTGGCGTCGTGCAGTCATCCAGGAGTGACCTTTGGGCGGTCCACCCATGCCCGGGACCTCCGCTCTGGCGCGTGACGCGGCGTTCGACCGCCTGGTGTCGTATGCCACGGCGCAGGGCGAGGCCAGCCGAGGCCATCACAACCTCAACCACGTGGTGCGGCCTCCGGAGGACGTCGTCGCCGTGCTCCCGGCCCTGACAGGGCACGACCGGGTGACCGTCAGGCGGCGGATCCGGGCGGCGCTGCCCGTCGTGATCAGGACCTGGCAGGACGAGGCGGAGATCCTCGGCGCGGTGCACGGCGTGCTCCCGCACGTGCCGCAGTGCCTGGTCAAACGGGGTGATGTGACCGTCCTGAGCTACGTGCAGGGCGTGCCCCTGTCCACCATCTGCCGCAACGGCAAACCGGTGGAACCGCATCTGGTGGCCGCCCTCGCGGGCCTGCTGGCGGACATGACGCAGGTACGCAGAAAGGATCTGCCACCACTGCCGCAGTACTGGCCCCGCACCAGCCGGGACAGCCGGGCCTTCCTGCGGGCCCTGGCACAGGCCGCGGAAGAACAGATCAGGCGGCCCAACTGGGCCACCTTCGGCGGTCTCTTCGCCATGCTCGGCATCTGGGAGGACGCCATGGTGCGTTTCGCCGAGCGGGTGCCGACCCTGATCAGCCGCCCGTTCAGCCTGCTCCACACCGACCTGCACCGCGACAACGTCATCTTCTCGTACGACGGGGACCCGCCCCTGATCTGCGTGGACTGGGAACTGGCCACCTACGGAGATCCTGTGCATGACCTGGCCACCCACCTCGTACGCATGCGGTACCCGCACCGGCAGTGGCACGAGGTCGTCGACGCCTGGGTGGAGGCCATGGGGACGCGGTGCAGCAAAGCGGTCAACGGTGCCAAGCGGGATCTCAAGCACTACGTGGCCTTCGAGCAGGCCCAGTCCGTCTACCCCGACGTGATACGTGCGGTGACCTCGCTGGGCGACGAGTTCGACCAACGGCACCTGGACGCCGCGACGCACGCGGTGCAGCGCGCACTGAAGGCCGCGGCCGAGCCCCTGCGCCTGAAGAGCGTGCCGGACGAGAAGGCGATCGAGGGGATCCTCGTCCGCTGGAACACATCCCACGGCAAGCGGCACAACCGGGACAGGGCGGCTACGTCCATCCCGTGGAGCAGCGACCCACGGGTCCCGGAGCATCCCAGGTTCCCTGCCTGGGCGGTCAGGAACGCGTTGTTCGAGGAGGGCGCCGCGCCGGCGAACCACGTGTTCAAGGGGACCGCGCACCTCAGTACCGCGGTGCGGGTGCGGGGCATTCCGTTCCCGGTCATGGTGCGGCGGAAGGTGGGGGCGGCCAACCCGAGGGAGCGGCGTTTCCTCAACGAGCATGCCGTGCTCGGGGCGATCGAGAAGTCCCGGGTGCCGGTGAACGCCCCGCGCGTGCTGGCACTGGGCACGAGCCACCGCCATCGGGACCAGTTCACCATCCACACCTTCGAGGGTCCGCAGGGCGAGATCCGGCCACCGGACCATCCGGTGGACGGCCTGCGGCCGCACGAGGCGGACGACCTCGTCGACCAGCTGCGCGCGCTGACCTCGGTCGACTGCTGCGAACTCGGTCCGGACACGCTCGGCCAGGACTTCTACCGCGGACTGCGCGAGGAACTGCTGCGCATGGTGGCCGGACTCCCCAAGGGAACCCTGGCCCTGGCCAGGGAGCTGGGACTGCCCGGGGACATCGTCCGGCTGGGCGAGATCCTCGACCGGCATCTGCCGACTCCGCGCCGGGCCGTCCTGCTGCACGGAGACCTCAACCCGTGGAACCTGATCCGCCGGGAGGACGGCACCGGACTGACCTTGATCGACTGGGAGATGGCGATGGTGGGTGACCCGCTCTACGACCTGGTCCGGCACATCCACCTCACGCCGACCCTCCCGGACATCCGGGAGCGCCTTTTCGTCCGCTGGTCCCGGCTGCTGCCGGAGGAATGCACGAAGGGCTGGCGCGACGACTGGCGGGTGTACCGCTGGATCGAGACCGTCCGCTCGGCCTACGTGGACCTGGACCGCCTGGTCACGGGCGACGGCCTGGACGCCCCGAACGTCCGGCGGGCCGTGGACACGTACGCCATGACGCTGAAGTCGGCGACCGCGGTGCTCGGGCTCAAGGACCGGACGACGACCAATCCCTATCTTGCCCTCGCCCTGCCGCGTGCCGACCATGAAGAGGCGCCGGCGTACGGGGCGCCCATGGAGGTGTGATCCCCGGACGGTGCGGAGTGCGGGGGAGGGCTGCGCATGTCCGGTGGTGGGAACGGCATACCCGACGACGGTGTGGGCGAGAGACTGAGGCGCTTCCAGGCGCGCTTCGAGCCGGCGATCACCCGGGTGGTGTTGCTGGGCATCTTCGTCACCGGGCTGACGGCCCAGTTCGTGAAGCCCGTGGGCGACGCCCTGGAGGACAAGGCGTTCCTCGGCGGAGCTCTGCTCAGTCTGGTGGGGTACGTCCTGTACGACACCCTGAAGGACCTCGACGCGTCCCTCCGGCTGCCTACGCGCACCCAGGTCGAGTCCCGGGAACTGGGCGGCTTCGTGACCGAGACGTTCCGGGCCCGGGAGGTGGAGATCAGCTTCCTCGGCTACACGGGCGAGACGCTCTACAACGCCCTCTACCACCGGCTGGAAGCTCTCCTCGACGACCCCGGTCCGACGAGACGCGTCTCCATCAGGTTCCTGGTGCCGGACTTCCAGAAGCCCATGAGCGTGCCCTCCCGGGTGGGGCCCGACGGCGCGCCGGTGGACGACGAGAGGTTCCGCAAGCGTCTGGAGCTGAAGTGCCGCGAATACGACCGGACGCTGTCGGCGATCGCGCAACGGCTCACCGCGGTGGGACGGGTGACGGCGGAGTGCGAGTACCGCTTCTACCCCGGTATCCCCAGGGACAAGATCTGCATCTTCAACCGGGAGTCGGTGCTGCACGGCCTGTACGACGTCGTGGCCCGCACCAGGGGCTACAGCACCGAACCCGACTACTACGACCCCAAGGGCTACCGCACCGACCTGAATCTGTGGTCACGCCGGGACGGTGAGGACTCCAAGGCGGTCGTCGCCACCTGGAGCAAGCACTTCGACGACCTGTGGGGCCTGGCCGCGAAACCGCCGTGGCGCCGGGGTACGACGCCCTGACGCCCGCCCCCGGCCGCATCCGGCACCCTCATGGGCCCGGTGGTGCCCGCCGCCGCCGACTCGTACGGCCGGTTCCGTCGCCGCCCCCGCTTCGGCGATCCTGGCTTCGATGCTGCTCTTCCTCGACATCGACGGCACGCTGATCCCGTTCGGCGGGGCGGCGCCGTACCCGGTGTACGCCGCGCGCCGCGTGTCGCCGCGACTCGCCGCCTCGCACCCGTTGCTCACCCGCGTCGACCCGGCACTCGGCCCGAAGCCGGCCGCGCTGGGCTGCGTGCTGGTGTGGGCCACGACCTGGGACGACGACGCCAACGAGTGCCTCGCGCCCTGGCTCGACCTGCCCCCGCTGCCGCTGGTGACCTGGCCGGACGAGGCCGCGGACGACGTACCCGCCGAGACGTACGGCGACGACGGGCCGGCCGGGGCGACCCACTGGAAGACCCGGCCCCTCGTCGCCTGGGCGGCCGGCCGCCCCTTCGTGTGGCTGGACGACGAACTCACCGACGCCGACCGCGCCTGGGTGGCGGTCCACCACCCCGCTCCGGCCCTGCTGCACCGTGTCGACCCCCGGTACGGCCTCACCGACCGGGACTTCGCGGCCGTCGAGGCGTGGCTCAGAGGCGTCGGAGGGATCAGAAGTCGTACACGGACCAGTCGGTGAGGTTGCGGTAGCCGAGGCGCTGGTAGAGGGCGTTGCTGGTGGGGTTGGACCGGTCCGCGAACAGCACCACGTCCCTCGCGCCCGCGGCCAGCGCGGCCCGGCTCACCTCCGCCGTCACGGCGCCCGCGTAGCCGCGACCGCGCAGGTGGGCCGGGGTGTAGACGACGTCCACCTGGATCTGGCCGCCGATCAGCGGTTTCATGCCCGCGACGGAGACGGGGGTGCCGTCGGGGGTCTCCCAGAGGGTGTAGCGCTTGTCGGCGAAGCGGGTGCCGGCCCACGAGCCGGCGTCCAGGGAGACGTCCTCCCCGACGGCCTTGGCGAACTCGCCGCACCAGAAGATGATTTCGTCGAGGTCCCGCTCGCCCAGGACGCGGCCCCGGCCCGCCGGCATCGGCTCCGGCGGGGTCAGCGTGCCGAGGCGGTACAGACGGACCCGCGTGTCGCGGAGCCTCGGCGTCGCCCCGGTGCGCCGCTGTCGGAACAGCCGGCCTGAGACGGGTGTCCCGTCCCCGGCATGTCCGGGAGCTGAACTCAGGTGCCGGCAGGCACGGGGTCGGGCGTCGCCGGGACGAGGCCGGCGGCGGTCACTCCGCGGCCGACCCGGGCGAGGCCGATCAGCAGGTCCGCGCAGTCGATGCGGTCGGATCCGCGCCGCTCGGACGGGCCGTTCCTGCCCGCCAGGGCGCCGGAGACGGGCGGCGGCGTCCTCGCGGACGCCGGTGACGACGGGGCCACGGCGTCGTCGGAGGCGCCGGTAGCGATTCCGGGCGCGGACGCTGCCGGGGCCTGCGGACGCAGGGGAGCGCACTCCTGCAAGCAGCTTGCTTGCAATAGTTAGCGCATGGGTGCACAGTGGAGACATGGCATCGCTCAACGTCGGCAATCTCGGTGAGTACCTGCGCGAGCAGCGGCGCAACGCGCAGCTGTCGCTCAGGCAGCTCGCCGACGCCGCCGGGGTGTCCAATCCGTACCTGAGCCAGATCGAGCGCGGACTGCGCAAGCCGAGCGCGGAGGTGCTGCAGCAGGTCGCCAAGGCGCTGCGGATCTCCGCCGAGACGCTGTACGTGCGGGCCGGCATCCTCGACGACGAGCGGGACCGGGACGAGGTGGAGACGCGCGCCGTCATCCTCGCCGATCCCACGCTGAACGAGCGGCAGAAGCAGGTGCTGCTCCAGATCTACGAGTCCTTCCGCAAGGAGAACGGATTCGGGATCGCCACGGCGGAAGCGGCGAACGAGGCGAACGCGGCGGGCAGGGCGGACGACGCGGACAGGGCCGGCATGGCGGCCGGCGGCGCCGCGGTGAGCGACACCGGCGAAGACGGCGGCACCGCAGCGCGCCGCGCCCGCGAGGGCGACGGCGACGCCACCGGCGAGCGCCGTCCCCGCACGACCACCCGCACGGCCGGCGGTCGCAAGTCCGCCGCGCGCCGTACCGCCCGCACGTCCG
This sequence comes from Streptomyces sp. NPDC020490, assembly GCF_044335305.1. NCBI lineage: Bacteria > Bacillati > Actinomycetota > Actinomycetes > Kitasatosporales > Streptomycetaceae > Streptomyces > Streptomyces sp. NPDC020490. The sequence continues at coordinate 70,157 of NZ_JBIRUY010000024.1, forward strand.
ACGGCAGCGACGCCGACCCGCAGCAGACAGCCGGCTGATCATGACCGAGCAGCGAGACCGACCGGTCGGCCGACCGATCGCGGGAATCCAGACCCTCAGCCGAAAGCGATCCGGGAGGACCAGCATCATGGCCATCACTGACGACCTGCGTAAGACATTCAGCGACCCGACGCCGCTCTACTTCGCCGCCGGCACCGCCGACCTCGCCTTCCAGAAGGCCAAGAAGGTTCCCGCGCTGGTGGAGCAGCTGCGCGCCGAGGCGCCGGCCCGCATCGAGGCCGTCCGCAACACCGACCCCAAGGCGGTCCAGGAGAAGGCCGCCGCGCGCGCCAAGGAGGCGCAGGCCCGCGTCAAGGAGCGGCAGGAGAGCCTCCAGGCCAAGGTCAACGAGTTCCTCAACACCCTCGACGGTGACGTCAAGAAGCTCGGCGCCACGCTCGACGCCGACCTGAAGAAGCTCGGCGAGGCCGCCCAGGACATCGCCCTGCGCGGTGTGGGCGTCGCCGCCGAGTACGCCGTGAAGGCCCGCGAGACCTACGAGAAGGTCGCCGAGCACGGCGAGCAGACCGTGCGGACCTGGCGCGGCGAGGCCGCCGAGGGCATCGAGAACGTGGCCGAGGAGGTCGAGGAGCTGGCGGTCGCCGTCGAGCCGAAGCCCGAGCCCGCCGGGGTGAAGGAGGAGGCCAAGCCCGCCGAGGTGAAGCTCGCCGCGGTCGAGTCCGAGCCCGCCGCGGACAAGAAGCCCGGCGTCAGGAAGACGCCGGCCCGCAAGACGACCACCGCGAAGAAGACGATCCCGCCCGTCAAGTGATACGGGGACCCGTCAAGTGATACGGGGAAGGGGAACGACGCCGGACGGGCCGGGCACTTACGGAGTGCCCGGCCCGTTCTGCGGGTAGCGGGGTCGCGGGAGCGGGTACGGTGACCCGCGTAGGGACGAGCCGAGTCTGGTGGTGGACGTAGTGCTGATGCAGGGCTTCGCGGGGTTCATGTGGCTGCTGAGCATGGCCCTGATCCTTTTCAGCGGCTTCGCGCTGGTCGACGCCGCCACGCGCCGCGAGGACGCCTACCGCGCGGCCGACAAGCAGACGAAGCCCTTCTGGCTGATCGTCCTCGGGATCGCCTTCGTGGTGAACCTGATCTTCAACATCCTGTCGTTCCTGCCGATCATCGGCCTGATCGCGACCATCGTGTACATGGTCGACGTCCGGCCCGCCCTGCGCGGCATGTCCGGCGGGGGCCGCAGCCGCCGCGGCTCCAGCAGCGACGGTCCGTACGGCCCGTACAACGGCGGACGCTGACCGACGCTGACGCCGTCGGCCCGGCTTCCCGCACGGCGCCCCGGTCCGGCGGCAGGCAGGCCCGCGGAGCGCTACGGCGTCCGGTCCAGCAGCAGGACGGCGACGTCGTCCGTCAGTTCGCCGCCGTTGAGGTCGCGCACCTCGTTCACCGCGGCCCGCAGCAGTTCCTCGCCGTTGAGGCCCCCGGCGAGCTGCCGGCGCACCAGCTCCACCATGCCGTCCTGGCCGAGCCGCTCCCCGCTCTCGCCGACGCGGCCCTCGATCAGGCCGTCGGTGTAGAGCATCAGACTCCACTCGGCACCCAGCTCCACCTGCATCCGCGGCCAGCGGGCGCCCGGCAGCAGGCCGAGCGCGGGGCCGTTGTTCTCCTGCGGCAGCAGCCTCGCCGGGCGGCCGGGGTGGGCGATCAGCGGCGCCGGGTGACCCGCCAGGCACAGGCCGGCGCGGCGGCCGTCGGGGGCGATGTCCACCGTGCACAGCGTCGCGAAGATCTCGTCGTCGGAGCGCTCGTGCTCCAGCACCTGCTGCAGCGTGCCGAGCAGCTCGTCGCCGCACAGGCCCGCCAGCGTCAGCGCCCGCCAGGCGATGCGCAGCTCCACGCCGAGCGCGGCCTCGTCCGGGCCGTGGCCGCAGACGTCGCCGATCATGGCGTGCACGGTGCCGTCCGGGGTGCGGACGACGTCGTAGAAGTCACCGCCGAGCAGCGCGCGGGAGCGGCCCGGGCGGTAGCGGGCGGCGAACCGCAGCGGCGAGCCCTCCAGCAGCGGGGTCGGCAGCAGCCCGCGCTCCAGGCGCCGGTTCTCCTGGGCGCGCAGCTTGCCCTCGGCGAGCCGCCGCTCGGCGGTGTCGGAACGCTTCCGCTCGACGGCGTAGCGGATCGCCCGGCTCAGCAGCCGGCCGTCCAGCTCGTCGCGGAAGAGGTAGTCCTGGGCGCCCACGCGCACCGCCTCGGCGCCGCGCTCGGCGTCGCCGGACGCGGTGAGCGCGAGGACGGCGTGCCGGGGCGCGAGCCGCAGCACGTGCCGGAGGACGGCGAGCTCGTCGTCGCCGTCGGAGCGGCCCGGGGCGGACAGCGCGAGGTCGAGCAGGATGCAGTGCACGTCGTCCGTCAGCAGCCGCTCGGCCTCGGTGAGGTTGCGGGCGGTGCGCACGCGGATCGGCTTGCCCGCCGAGTCGTGCAGTTCGGGCACGATCGGCGAACCGCCGGGATCGTCCTCGATCAGCAGCAGCGTCAGATGGGCGGGCGTGGCGCCGTTCGTGTCGACCGTGACTTCCTTCGGCGGGGCCGACGTTTCCTTGGCGGAGCCGCCGTCCGGGGACACGGCCTGCGCCTGACCGCTCTCCACGGCCGGGATCGCTCTCTGCCGCGGTACGGGTACGGGCATCGTGCTGGGTTCCTTCCCTCCCCCCGAGGGCACGGCAGCGCGAGGGGCCTCGACCTGCCGACGGGGACCATAGCGGGTGTCGGCGCCGCAGCGGAATGGCGCGGGCCACGTCCATCGGCAGCTGGCCACTGTCATATGCCGCGATCCGTATCGCACTTCGACAGGCGGGCCGTGACGGCGGAATGACGAACGTCACGTCCGCGCGGGGTTTGGCCGCGCACCCGTGTGGGGCGCGTCACGTGGCCCGGCTCACGCGTCCGGCCGGACCACCCCGAGGATCGGCATCGTCCCGGCGCCCGCGAGCGTCACCGTCCGCCCCGGGCGCGGGGCGTGCACGATCGCGCCGTCGCCGACGTACATCCCGACGTGGCTGGCGTCGTCGAAGTAGATGATCAGGTCGCCGGGGCGCATGTCCTTGACGTCGACGTGCTTGAGCTGCTTCCACTGCTCCTGCGAGGTGCGCGGGATGGGGTGTCCGGCGTCCGCCCAGGCCTGGGAGGTCAGTCCCGAGCAGTCGTAGGCGTCCGGGCCCTCGGCGCCCCACACGTACGGCTTGCCGATCTGCGCCGTGGCGAACTTCACCGCCTTCTTGCCCTGTTCGGAGGCCTTTCCGTTGATCTCGTCGAGGATGCCGGAGTCGAGCCAGGCGGTCTGCGCCTGGTAGGCGGCCTGCCGCTCCAGCTTCGCCAGGCGCTCCTTCTCCTGCTTCTCCAGCTGCGACTCGAGGTCCTCGGCCGCCGCGATCTGCTGCTTGATCTTCTTGCGGGCCGCGGCCTTCGCCTTGCGGTGGCTCTCCAGCTTCTTCCACTGGGCGGAGGCGTCCGCGGCGTACTGCTTCAAGTCCTGCTGGGTGTCCGTCATCTCACGGATCAGGCCCTTGGTCGCGCGCTGGCCCTGCAGCACCCGGCCGGTGCCGTCGAGGAAGTCCTGGGGGTCGTCGCTGAGCAGCAGCTGGGCCTCGTCGGGCAGACCGCCCGTGCGGTACTGGGCGGCGGCCGCGGCGCCCGCGCGCCGCTTCAGCTCGTCGAGCCTCCGCTGCCCCTCGACGATCTTCTTCGCCAGCTCGACGATCTCGGCGGACTGCTTCTCGGCCTTCTCCTCGGCCGCGTTGTACGCGTCCGTGGCGACCGCCGCGTCGTGGTACAGCTTGTCGAGCTTCTCGCGGACGGCCTCGAGGTCCTTGTTCGGGGCCGGCGCCGGCGCCGGGGACGCGGAGGACGAGGGCGAGGGGGACGCGGAGGGGGACGCCGACGGGGACGGGGCCGGGCCGGGGCTCGCCAGCGCGGTGCCCGGTGCCGCCAGGACGGTGACCGCGCAGACCACGGTGACGGCGGTCGCGATCAGGCCGTGCTTGCCCGGTGCCATCGCCATCCGCATGCCTCTGTCCCCCAACCTGATTAACCGTCAGTAACTTGCGACGCCTGGGGGATCGTGCCATGCCCGCGCGCAAAACGACAGAGGCCGTCGGACGTGGGACTTCCCTTCTTGCCTTCCCCTGATGGCGATCTCCCCGCCTTTGTGACGAACGACTCACCTTCGCCGTTCCCGACAGGCCGTCACTCCTGCGGCAGTTCACCCGGCCGGTGCACTCTGCCCGGTGCCCGGCCGGTGCACTCTGCCCGGCGCCCCGGTGGGTCGTTCCCTCCGGACCGCCGCGCAGGTCAGCCGGTGCGCGGCAGGCGGGGGTTCACCCGCGCGGGGCCACCGCCCGCCAGGCGGGGTTCATCCGCGCGGGGCCAACGCCCGCCAGGCCACCGTCACTTCGCCCTGGCGCCAGCGCGTCGGCCCGTCCGTCACCGGCCAGTCGGCCGCGAGGGCGCGCACCGCGCGGATCCAGCGCTGCCGGGCGCCGTAGGAGGCGTACGGCGCGGCGGCCGCCCAGGCGCGGTCGAAGTCGCGCAGGAAGGCGTGCACGGGCTCGCCGGGCACGTTGCGGTGGATGAGCGCCTTCGGCAGCCGCTCGGCGAGGTCCGAGGGGCGCTCCAGGGACCCCAGCCGGGTGGCGAACGTGACCGTGCGCGGCCCCTCGGGGCCCAGCGCGACCCACACGTGCCGCCGCCCGATCTCGTCGCAGGTGCCCTCGACCAGCAGCCCGCCCGGTGCGAGCCGCCCGCGCAGGCGCTCCCAGACGGCGGCGACCTCTCCCTCGTCGTACTGGCGCAGCACGTTGGCCGCGCGGACGAGCAGCGGCCGCCGGGGGAGCGGGATCTCGAAACCGCCGTGCCGGAAGACCAGGCCGTCGCGCTCGTACGGCTCGGCCGCCGCGACCCGGGCCGGGTCGATCTCGATGCCGACCACGCGCACGCGCGGAGCGGCGGCGCGCAGCCGGTGCAGCAGCTCGACGGCCGTCCAGGGCGCGGCCCCGTACCCGAGGTCGACGGCGACCGGATCGTCGGCGCGGCGCAGCGCGGCCCCGTGCACGGCCGCGATCCAGCGGTCCATGCGGCGCAGCCGGTTGGGGTTGGTCGTCCCGCGCGTGACCGTGCCCACGACGGCGGTGCTCCCGCTCGGGCGGGGCCGGGAGCGGGGGACGGCGGCGGCGCGGGAGGTCATGCGTACGAGGGTATGCGGGCCGTGCGGGGGCCGGGACGGACGCGCCCTGTCGACGAACGGTTGAGCGGCTGTGGGTAACACCTCGGCAAAGTTCGTTCCGCCCGGGATGGGAACCCGTTCCCGCGCTGTTGCACACCCCTGGAGGGAGCCCCACACCCTCTGTCCGGCATGTCCGTACCAAGGAGGAACGCCACGTGAGCCAGTACGGCAGCAGGCTCGGGCGTCGTTCCCCGGCAACGCCCGCACGGCTCTGGCCGCACCGCCGCCCCCGCCGCGTCGCCATGCTCTCCGTGCACACCTCCCCCCTCCACCAGCCCGGCACCGGCGACGCCGGCGGCATGAACGTCTACATCGTGGAGCTCGCGCAGCGCCTGGCCGCGATCAACGTCGAGGTCGAGATCTTCACCCGCGCGACCGCCGCCGCGCTCCCGCCGGTCGTGGAACTGGCGCCGGGCGTCCTCGTACGGCACGTCGACGCGGGCCCCTACGAGGGCCTGGCCAAGGAGGACCTGCCCGCCCAGCTGTGTGCCTTCACGCACGGCGTGATGCAGGCCTGGGCCGGCCACCGCCCCGGTCACTACGACCTCGTCCACTCCCACTACTGGCTCTCCGGCCACGTCGGCTGGCTCGCCGCCCAGCGCTGGGGCGCCCCCCTGGTGCACGCCATGCACACCATGGCCAAGGTGAAGAATGCCAACCTCGCCGACGGCGACACCCCCGAACCCGCCACCCGCGTCATCGGCGAGACCCAGATCGTGGCCGCCGCCGACCGGCTGATCGCGAACACCGCGGAAGAGGCCGACGAACTGGTACGGCACTACAGCGCGGACCCCGGCAAGGTCGCCGTCGTCCACCCCGGCGTGAACCTCGACCGCTTCCGCCCCGCCGACGGCCGCGCCGCCGCCCGCGCCCGCCTGGACCTCCCGCAGGACGCCCTGATCCCCCTCTTCGCGGGCCGCATACAGCCCCTGAAGGCCCCCGACGTGCTGCTGCGCGCGGTGGCCGTGCTGCTCGACGAGCGTCCCGAACTGCGTTCCCGGATCGTCGTACCCGTCGTCGGCGGGCCCAGCGGCAGCGGCCTCGCCAAGCCGGAGGGGCTGCAGAAGCTGGCGTCCCGGCTGGGCATCGCGGACGTGGTCCGCTTCCACCCGCCCGTCCGGCAGGAGCAGCTCGCGGACTGGTTCCGGGCGGCCTCCGTGCTCGTCATGCCGTCCTACAGCGAGTCCTTCGGCCTGGTCGCCATAGAGGCGCAGGCGGCGGGCACACCGGTGCTCGCGGCCGCCGTGGGCGGGCTGCCGGTCGCCGTGCGGGACGGCCGCACCGGGTTCCTCGTGCGCGGCCACGACCCGGCCGACTACGCGCGCGTGCTGCGCGGCTTCGCCGACGACCCGCGGCTGCCGGACCGCATGGGCGCGGCCGCCGCCCGGCACGCGCAGTCCTTCGGCTGGGACGCAGCGGCGGCCGCCACGGCGGACGTCTACACGGCGGCGATGCAGTCGCACCGGCGTCGCGTACGCTCCCACCATGGCTGATGCGGAGAAGGCAGGTCAGGTCATCGAAGGTGTCCTGAAGGACGCCGAACTCGAGTGGGAGAGCCCCGCGCCGGGCAGCTACGTCGTCAAGCTCCCCGGCACCCGCAAGCTGTCCACCACGGTCTCCCTGATCGTGGGCCGCCACTCGCTCTCCCTCAACGCCTTCGTGATCCGCCACCCCGACGAGAACGAGGCCGGCGTCCACCGCTGGCTGCTGGAGCGCAACCTCAAGCTCTACGGCGTCGGTTACGCCGTGGACCACCTCGGCGACGTCTACCTCACCGGCAAGCTGCCGCTGTCCGCCGTCACCCCCGACGAGGTCGACCGCCTGCTCGGCCAGGTCCTGGAGGCCGCCGACGGCAGCTTCAACACGCTCCTGGAACTGGGTTTCGCCTCCGCGATCCGCCGGGAGTACGAGTGGCGGGTGTCGCGGGGGGAGTCGACCCGCAACCTGGACGCCTTCGCACACCTCACCCGGCGCTCCGGGGAGTAGCCCCGGCCGGTGTGGCCGGTGCGGCCGGGGCGACCGTACAACCTCCGTGGGCCCGCCGCGGTCTACTCGCTGTCAGCCCCACCGGCAAGAAGAGGTTGTACATGCGCACAGGCAGAACCGGCGCCGTGACCGTGACCGCGACCGCGCTCGCGGGAGCCCTCGCCTTCACGGTGTTCGCCGCGCCGGCCGCCCAGGCGGCGGACACCGGCATCACGGTGACCGGCATGGTCGTGAACAACGGCAAGCCCATCGTCGTGGGCATCAGCGAGGAGAAGTCTCCCGGCCTCAGTTTCCGCGTGACCTGGCCCGCGAGCCACACGGTCACCACCATCGACGCGCACCCGTACCTGTACCACGACACCACGGCCGCCAACGGCGCCGACCACGGCGGCATCTACATGGGCAGCGTCACGCTGTACGACGACAGCCCGACCTCCGCGGACTGCGACGGCGAGCTGTACATCGACCCTCCCTACACCCTGGACTCCAACAACGACGCCACGACCTGGAAGATCGGCGTCGTCGCGCGGCTGTGGGACAAGACGGACACCAAGCTCCAGGCCCAGGAGTACCTGACCGGCTTCGGCAGCGTCGCGGTCAAGCGCGCCGCCCGGGCCACCGTCAACGCCTCGCCCGAACCGGTCGCGAAGGGCAAGGCGATCACCGTGACGGGCCGGGCCACCCGCGCCGACTGGGTGAAGCACGCCTACGTCGGCCATGCCGACAAGCTGGCCAAGCTCCAGTTCCGCAAGGCGGGCACCAGCACCTACCAGACCGTCAAGTACGTGCGGACCAACTCCACCGGCTACCTGAAGACCACGGTCACCGCGTCCGCCGACGGCTACTGGCGCTGGAGCTACGGCGAGACCTCGACGACGGGCGGCGCGACGGCCAAGTCCGACTACGTCGACGTCGTCTGACGGGACGCGGGGTCCGGGCGCGAGGTGGGGTGAACGTCCGGACCCGCCGGCTCCGGTGATCCCCGGCGGCCTGCCGCCCGCGCGTAACGCCTCGGCGGCACCCCCACCAGCCTGCGGAAGTGCCGGGTGAGATGGGACTGGTCGTAGAAGCCGGTCAGGGCCGCGACCTCGCCCGGCGGGCGTCCGTCGAGGAGCAGCCGGCGGGCGCGGCCGACGCGGCGGGACATCAGGTACTGGTGCGGGGCGATGCCGTACGCGGTGCTGAACGCCCGTACCAGGTGCGCGCGATGGGCGTGCAGGAGCGCGGCCGCCTCGTCGAGGGTGAGGCCCTGCACGACACGCTCGTCGAGGAGTTCGCGCAGCCGCCGGGCCAGGGCGGGGTCGCGGCGCGGGGGATCGGCGCCGGCCCCGGGCCGCAGGTGCGCGCGCAGCCGGTCGCCGATCAGGGTCAGCCTGCTGTCCGCCTCCAGTTCGTCGCCGGGCCGGGCGAGGGCGGTGTGCAACTGGCCGACGCGCAGGCGCAGTACGGGGTCGCGCAGGTCGGGGGAGTCCACCGCCGGGCCGATCAGGTCCGCGCCCAGCCGGGAGCCGTCGAGGTACAGCACCCGCTTGCGGAAGCCGTGCGGGGTGGCCGGCGAGCCGTTGTGCGGGACGTGCGGCGGCAGCAGCGAGACCGTGTCGTGCGGGGTGCCGTGCTCGTGCCGGTCGAGGTCGTACCGTACGGCGCCGTCGTCCACGATGAGCAGCGTCCACGCCTCGTGCACGTGCATCGGGTAGGCGTACTCGGTGAAATGGGCGTGGAAGACCTCCATCACCCCCGGGACGCGGGGGCGCCAGGCGGTCACGTCACGCTCAGCGGCCATGCGACGAACGTACAAGACGCCGCCGCCGGGCGGTCGGCACGCTCGGGGCATGAGCGAAGCACCCATCCGGTTCGACACCAAGATCGCCGTCCTGCTGCGCGAGGACCTGGAGACCTGGCAGCGGCTGAACGTCACGGCGTTCCTGGTCAGCGGCCTCGGCACCATGGTCCCCGAGGTCGTCGGCGAGCCCTACGAGGATGCCGACGGCGTGCCCTACCTGCCGATGTTCCGCCAGCCGGTCCTGGTCTTCGAGGGGACGAAGGAGACGCTGACCGCGGCACACGCGCGTGCGCTGAGCCGGGCGCTGCCGCGGGCGGTCTTCACGAGCGACCTGTTCACGACGGGCAACGACCGCGACAACCGGGCGGCCGTACGGGCCGTGCCCACGGGCGGACTGGACCTGGTGGGCCTGTCCGTGCACGGCCCGAAGAACGCGGTGGACAAGATCCTCAAGGGCGCCCGGATGCACCCCTGACGATCCTCACGGGCGCCCGGACGCACCCCTGACGCCCCTCACGATCCTCACGCGGCACTGGCCTCCGCCGGGGCGGCCGCCGGCTTCCCCACGGCGGGCTCCTGCGCCGGCAGCCGCCGCATCAGGGCCCCGTAGCCGAAGGCGGCCACCGAGCCGACCGCCGCGCACAGGCCCCACAGCCACTCCGCCCCGAACCGGTCGATGACGAAGCCGGACATCAGCGGCGCGACGAGCGCGGCGACGGACCAGGAGAGCGTGTACACGCCCTGGTAGCGGCCGCGTCCGTGCACGGGTGACAGCCGGACGACCAGACCCGTCTGCGTCGGCGCGTTGATCATCTCGCCCAGCGTCCACACGCACACGGTGAGCGCGAGGACGCCGACCGATCCGGCGAAGACGGTGAGCCCGAAGCCGTACCCGGCCAGCAGCGCCGACGCCACCAGCAGCCGCCGTGGGTCCCGGTGCTCGATGAACCGGGTCACCGGGATCTGCAGCGCGACGATCAGGATGCCGTTGACGGCGATCGCCATGCCGTAGTCGGCGGGCGTGAACCCGGCCTCGCCCATCGCCACCGGCAGGCCGATCGACCCCTGCTGGAAGATCACGGCGATCAGGAACGACAGGCCGACGACGGCCATGTAGCGCCCGTCGCGCAGGACGGCGCCGAGGCCGACGTCGTCCTCCCGCGCGGCCTTGGCCGTGCGCTCCGGCCGGGACTCGGGCAGCTTCAGGAACACCACCACCGCGCAGACCGCCGTCATGCCCGCCTCGAGCAGGAACCCGGCGCGGTAGCTGACCTGGGCGATGAACCCGGCCGCCACCGAGGAGACGGCGAAACCGAGGTTGATGGCCCAGTAGTTGAGGGAGAAGGCCCGCACCCGGTCCTCGGGCCGGACGATGTCGGCCATCATCGCCTGCACGGCGGGCCGCGAGGCGTTGCTCGTCATGCCCACCAGGAAGGCGACGGCGGCGATGGCCACGGGGTCGTGCATGAAGCCCAGCAGCGCCACGGAGGCGGCCGTCGAGGCCTGGGCGACGAGCAGGGTGGGCCGCCGCCCGAGCCGGTCGGTCATCACACCGGCGGCGAGGGAGGAGACCACGCCGCCGAGCCCGTGCAGAGAGGCGACGAGACCCGCGTAGGAGGCGGAGTAACCGCGCTCCACGGTCAGGTACAGCGCCATGAACGTGGCGACGAAGGCGCCGAGCCGGTTGACGAGGGTGCTGGTCCACAGCCACCAGAAGGCGCGGGGGAGTCCGGAGACGGTTTCGCGGGCGGCGCGCCCCAGGCTGGCGAGTGGCATGCGGGTCCCCCACGACGGTCGGCACGGTGCGAGCGGCTCACGCCTGTCTGATGTAAGCGGCTGATGCGGCACGCACAACTTACAAATCCGTCACCCTCCCCGGCCACTCGATTAACGGATCCCGTCAACTGTCCGGCTGCCGGGCGGGCCACGCATGGGTTCGAATGCGTGGATTACGCTCTGGGGCATGGCCGACGCACCGTACAAGCTGATCCTCCTCCGCCACGGCGAGAGCGAGTGGAACGCGAAGAACCTGTTCACCGGCTGGGTGGACGTCAACCTCAACGAGAAGGGCGAGAAGGAGGCGGTCCGCGGCGGTGAGCTGCTCAAGGACGCCGGCCTGCTGCCCGACGTGGTGCACACGTCCCTCCAGAAGCGCGCGATCCGCACGGCGCAGCTGGCCCTGGAGGCCGCCGACCGCCACTGGATCCCGGTCCACCGCACCTGGCGCCTGAACGAGCGCCACTACGGCGCCCTCCAGGGCAAGGACAAGGCCCAGACCCTGGCCGAGTTCGGCGAGGAGCAGTTCATGCTGTGGCGCCGCTCCTACGACACCCCGCCGCCGCCGCTCGAGGACGGCACCGAGTGGTCCCAGTCGGACGACCCGCGCTACGCGACGATCCCGCCGGAGCTGCGCCCCCGCACGGAGTGCCTCAAGGACGTCGTCGTCCGTATGCTCCCCTACTGGTACGACGGCATCGTCCCCGACCTCCTGACCGGCCGCACGGTCCTGGTCGCGGCCCACGGCAACAGCCTCCGCGCCCTGGTCAAGCACCTCGACGGCATCTCGGACGCCGACATCGCGGGCCTGAACATCCCCACGGGCATCCCCCTCCTGTACGAACTCACCCCCGACTTCAAGCCGGTCACCCCGGGCGGCCGCTACCTCGACCCGGAGGCAGCGGCAGCAGCCATCGAAGCGGTCAAGAACCAGGGCAAGAAGAAGTAAGCAGTACTGATCAAGGCCCCTGCCTGCGGCTTTCCCGTGGGCAGGGGGCTTGGTTTCTGTGGCTGGGGTCCGTGAAAGGGATTCGGGCCCTTGGACTCCGATGTGACCGATGCGCTGCCGCGCCCCACCTGAACGTGGCGTATGAGTTCCAAGGGTCCGGCAGGGCTCAGGTCGGATGCCGGGCCTTGTCGATCGACGAGAGCTACGGCACGCGCCTCAGGCGACGGTGTACTCCGCGTCGCCGAAGTCTGCGACCACGCGCAGTCGACCGCCGAGCGCTTCCACGTAGGCTCGGAGAGTCGCGACCTCTGCGCGATCCAGCTCACCGTGCTCGATCGCGGAGACCCGAGGTGCTGAGACCCCCATTGAATCCGCTACTTGGCGCTGAGTAAGTGCCTGTTCACGCCTGACCTCCGCAAGCTTGTGAGCGCGCACTTCGGCGGTCAGCCGGTCCATGGCCGCTTGCTTCTCTTGAGGTGACCGCACCGGCAGCCCCGAAGCCGCACGCCGTTCGCGCGCCTTGCGCTTGGTCTCCTCCCAGCTCACGGTGCTCATTCGTACTCCCTGGTTTCAAGATCGGCCAGATGTGCCCGGTACCGCTCCTCAGCGAGCGGAATGTTGCTGTCGTACCAGCGCTGCCAGTTACCGGCCTTGTCGCCGGCCACCAGCAGTACTGCCCGACGCACCGGATCGAAGGCGAAGAGAATGCGGATCTCGCTGCCTCCGGACGAGCCCGGTCTCAGCTCCTTCAAGTGATGGTTCTCGCCACCCTTGATCCGATCGACCAGCGGACGGCCGAGCGTCGGCCCTGTGGCCGCCAGCATGTCAATGGCGTCTTCTACCTGTTCAGCGCTGTCCCAGTCGTCCTCGGCCAGTGCTTCGAACCACGCCGCGACCTCCCCGACAAGGACCACTTCCCATTGAGCCACGCCCCTCATGTTAATGCAAGCGTTAATTTCGCTTCGGCGGCCGACCGACGTACGGCGCACCTGGGCAGGCCAGGAGACACCGGTGGCAGCCAACTCACTGGACCGCGCCAAGTAGGCGGTCCCACCCTCCGAGGCCGCAGCCAGCCGCACCGCTGCCGCCGTCGTGGCCGACTGTCGTCCGCTGGGGCAGAGGCGAGCCCGATCCAACTCCGAGCAGACGTCTCCTGTCACCTACCCACCCGCGGCCGGTGCGGCGGGACTGTGCATCCTGATCACCGTGACGAACCCCGAAGGCGCATACGTGAAGGTGCACTTCCGGCTTGAAGTCGAAGATGACTGGCCTCCGGCGTCGGTGGAGAGTCTGTGGGCCGTCGACCAGGGCGACGGCACCGCGCGGCTCGACAACATCCCCTGGTTCGTCCGAGGCATCGCCTGCGGGGACATCGTGGCAACCGAGCCCGATGACGAAGGCGTGCGGTGGGCCGGCGAGGTGGTTCGACGTTCGGAGAACTGCACGATTCGCCTCATCGTGTTCCGTGACGGCGGCTCGGGAACTGCACGGCAGAGCGTGATCAACGTGTTTCAAGAACTCGGCGTCGGCGGCGAGGGCATAGAGCGGTTCGGCATGGTGGCCTTGGATGTCCCGCCGACTGCCGACCTGGCCAAGGTGCAGAGGCTCCTCAGCCATGGAGTGGCCGAGGAATGGTGGGCGATGGAAGAGGGATGCATCACTGCGCAGTGGGAGGCTGCCGCCGCCGACTGAGGCCGTTCTCGGGGCAAGGCTCTGGAGGAGGGCAAAACCGTCTACATGGCGGTCCTGACAGGTGTGCGCCCGGACGCCGTGCGTGGCGTCCGGGCGCGGGGCGGACGGCGGCGCGCCGTCCGTCGCGGCGTCGCTCAGGACCGGTGCTGGTGGGCGCGGCAGTCGGAGAGCCGGAAGGAGGCGATCCGCGTGTGCCAGTCATTGGCGCCTTCGGACGGCTGGTACTGGTTGGTGTACCAGAAGGTGCAGTCGTCCGACGGGTCGATGGCCATGGACGTGTAGTCGCCCCAGCGGCTGTCTTCGGTCTGGGAGGCCGAGCCGGTCCACACCGTGGTCTCGCGGAACGTCATCCGGCCCGGCCGGTCGCCGGCCAGGCGTCCGGTGACGCGGATCGAGGGATGGTCCTGGGAGGACGACTGCGAGTAGCCCAGCGCGATGTCACCCACCCGGTTCTGGGCGATGGAGCCCATCCACCGGTAGGTGGGGTCCGGAGCGAAGGTGCTCTGCTGCTCCACCACCGGCCGGCCGTTGCGCAGCCGCAGCTCGTACCAGCGCACGCCCACGGCGCCACGCGCGTCGACCGAGTGGTTGAACACCAGCGACTCGCGACCGCCGATGTTGCGGTAGGCGAGCCGGTACATCGGGTAGAGGGAGAGCGAGTCCAGCTTCTGCGTGGTACCGGCCTGCGGGACGCATTTGTCCCCGAAGACATTGGTGCGCTCACACGCGCGGGTGAAGGGAGCCACGCTCAACCTCCTGGGGCCGGTCACGGAGGTGGCGGCCTGGTCCCTCCAGTCGACGTGGAAGCGGAAGTAGTCCAGGGACTCGTTGTCGTCGCCCAGGGTGACCAGCGTGTTCGGCTCCCCGAACCGGGGCGGATTCGTGCCGTCGAGGTCGGAGGCGAGCGGGATGGGGCCCACCGGGAGGTAGTAGCACTGCTGGTCGGCATCCTGACCGCGCAGCATCCTGCTGCGGTCCCAGGCGCACGCCTCCTTCATGTCGAGACCCACAGGGTTGATGGTCACGTAGTAGGCGTCGGGCCACACCGCGACCTTCTCGTAGTCGGGGTCGTACTGGTACCCGAAGGCGTAGCGGTGGTAGGAGCCCGTCGCGTCCGACGTGGTGGAGACGGCCACGCACAACCGCTTCTGGTTGTCGGAGAACTGGGTGAAGACCCAGCGGCGGGCGAGGGTGTCCCAGCGGACGACGGGGTCCACGTTGAACCCGGTCTCGCAGGGTCCCCCGAAGCCCTCCCACAGGGTGTTGGTCGGGGTCGGCCCCAGCAGCGTGCTCCCGCTCTTGGAGTAGATCGCGAGTTCGACGTTGGTGACCTGCATGATCTGGCTGGTGCCCACCGAGGCGTTCGGGTCCGGCGGATGGGTGCCGCCCTGGGAGATGCCCTCGAAGTTGCGGCGCAGCTGGACCGGGGACCGGCTGCCCTGTTGCTTCTGCACCACCGGATCCGGGGCGGCTCGCCCGGGGAGAGGGGGGTGCGGCAGCTGCCGGGGACGAGGGGCGGTGGGTGACGGGGGCGGGACCTGGCCGGGCGTCTGCGCCAGCGTGCGCAAGGGCGGTGAGGTGTCATGGTGCAGCGCGGGTCCCGAGTCGGGTGACCGAACCGGCTGCTCCCGCCCCGTGCGCTCGAGATCGGCGCCGGCGGCGGGCGTGGGGGACCATGCGGGGAAGACAGCCAGGGCCACGCCCAGCGCTGCGAGGGCCGAGAGCGAGCGCAGGCCACGGAAGACTTGCACAAAGCCTCCAAAGCGGTCGGCGAACCCTGGGGTCGGTTCGCCCGGTGACGGCACCGGGGCGACGCCGCGCCCGCCTACGACGGCTGCCCCGAGGGCACACACGCCCGGGGCGCATCGCCATGTGCCGTCCGTGCCGGAAGGCGGCTTCTCCGGTGCAAGGACCCCCAGTTACCCACGCCGCCCACCGCCGGCCACGGCACCTGACGCCGTGTCATGCGCGCATCCCTCGTACGGCGCATCGCCAGGGGGGCGCCGCGGCGCCGCCGCGCCCGTTGTGCGCGTGTGGCCGGAGGTGTGCTCATGAACGCCGTTCACGACAACAGGGGTCTCAGGGACCGGCCTCTCCACCGGCCCGAACGCACCGAATGGGGCCATTAGGTGTAAATCAGGATGTTATTCGTGATGTTGTGCGGCGTGTCGGGCACCTTTCGCACAACATCTCTGCCGCGGCGCCGCACGAGGCCTTCTCGTGCCTGTGCGTCCGCGGCAGGCGTCCCCAAAAGGAGTGGCATGTTCACGCGTAAATTCTGCGTCCGGTCCGCCCAGGTGCTCTGCGCAGGCACCGCCGCAACGCTCATCCCCCTGGCCCTGGCTCCTGTCGCCTCGGCCGCGACACTGAACGTGGCGTGCACCGAGGCCGCCCTGAAGTCCGCCATCAACACGGCCAACAGCACCCCCGGCAGCGACACCCTCAACCTGGCGCCCCGCTGCCCGTACCGGCTGACCACCGAACTGCCCGCCATCACCTCGCCGATCGTCATCAACGGCAAGGGCGACACCATCAGCCGGGTGTCGGGGACGTTCCGCATACTCACGGTCAGCGGCGGCGCCCTGACCCTCCGGGAGATCGTCCTCAGCAACGGTGACGCCACGGGCAGCTCGATCGCGAGCGGAGCCGGCGGCGCCATCGTCGTCACCGGTAATGGCAGCCTGAACCTCACCGCCAGTGTGATCAGGAACAACCACGCCAACTTCGGCGGTGGCGTCAGTGTGTTCAGCGGGTCCCAGGCACAGATCAGCGCCAGCGTCTTCACGGGCAACAGCGCGACCCAGAACGGCGGTGCCGTCGTCAGTGACAGCACGGTGTCCGTCACCGCCTCGCAGATCAGCGGCAACACGGCCGGCAACGTCGGCGGCGGCATCGCCAACATCGGGACACTGACGGTCAGCGCCACCAACATCATGAACAACACGGCGCCGAACGGCGGCGGGGGCCTGGCCAACGGTGTACCCGCCGCCCCCGGTGGCACCGCCACGTTGACCGCCAGCGCCATCATCAACAACTCGGCAAGCGGTACGAACCCGGGCGGCATCTACAACAACGGCGGCACCGTGAACCTGCGTGCCAGCTTGGTGGCCGCCAACAAGCCGAACAACTGCCTCAACAGCCCGACACCGGTCCCCGGCTGCGTCGGCTGATCCCTGCGCCCATTCATTCCGGACGGGAGGGCAGCGACCTGTGCCGGCACAACGCTGCTCCTCCGCAGGCCCCATGCCGCGCCAGAAGCCGAAGGCCCTGGCGCGGCACACGGTTCCGGTGACCCACCGCTGGGGCCGCCGGTGTCCCCGCGGCGTCGGCTGGGACGATGCCTGAGTGCACTACTTCTCGTATGTCGGCCTCGGTGACGGTCATGACCGGCGGCCTTCCCCGGAGCCCAGGCGGGCCGAGCCCGGCGAGTGGCCGAAGCTGGAGGCCGCGCTCGCCGTGGTCGATCGGGACCTGGCGGCGACCTTGCCGGGCCATGACGCGCTGGTGCTGATGGTCGTGCCGTCCCGGCGGCCTGCGTCACCGGGCGGGACCGACGACGGGGACCAGGTCTACGTGGCGATGGCGGACGGCCGCTGGCACGGGAATCAGGTGAACGCTTGTGACCTGGAGGAGGGCGACCCGCCGGAGCCGGACGAGGCGGCGACGGTCCTGACCGTGGTCGCGGCTGCCGCACAGGAGACCGTCATGGAACTGCTGTGGCAGGTCTGGCCGACCTGCCGGGAACACAGGATCGGCATGCATCCGCGTCCCGCCGGTACCGCTGAGGACTGGTACCAGGGCGAGACGGACGCGGCCGGCCCGCCGGTGTGGTGGTGCCGGGGCGGCCCGGACGGCGACTGCCATGATGCCGCCCCGGTGGGCGAGTTGGCCGCCACCCTGCCGGGAAAGCAGCGCCGCGCACTGCGGCGCAGCGAGCGTCGACGAGACGGTCGCCGATAGCCGCCATGCGGTTTCCTGCCGGGCGCAGGGGCAAGAGTACGGAGCAGAGGGGGAGTTGGACGTCGCGGTGCGGTGGTCCAGGGATGAGCTGGACTCGGCCACCGAGCCGTTCGACGCCGGGACGCTCGGTCTCGCGTGGCCGGCCGGCCGGCCCGAGTGCGCCGGACTGACGTTGGCGGGCGTGCGGTCCGGTGGGCTCGTCGAGCAGCGGTACGTGCCCGCGCTGACGCGCTACTGGGACGAGCACGTCGACCGTCTGCCGACGCAGGGGAACGCCGTTCGCCTCACTCTTTGACGGCGGTCACAGCATGGCGAGGGGGCCCCGGCCGTCAGGTGCCGGGGCCCCCTCGTCGTCCTGTGTGTGTCAGTTCGGCGTCGTCAGCCGCACTGACACGCGCCGCCCGACTGGCAGCCGCAGCCGCAGCCCGAGCCGCAGCCGCACGCGCCGACGAGCGGGAGGCTCCGGGCTTCGGCGGGCTGGTCCGTCTCGCGCTCCTGCGTGGGGTCGGGCGTGATGGGGGCGTCGGCCATGGGTCCTCCTCGAGGCGGGTGCCTTTGCCCATTGCATCCCCGCCCCCCTGGGCGCATCAACGGCGCACGGAGGCAACGGCGCAAGGAGAGAACGGCGCAAGGGGGCGCCCCATAGGCGTTGCGCCCCCGAAGGCCCGTTCCCGAAGGGCTACGCCCCCTCGCCGCCCGTCACCGGCTGCACGTCCGACTGCAGTTCGTCCGCGTGCTCGCCGGTGACCAGGAACACCACCCGCTTGGCGACCGCCACCGCGTGGTCGGCGAACCGCTCATAGTAGCGGCCGAGGAGGGTGACGTCCACCGCCGTCTCGATGCCGTGCTTCCAGCGGTCGTCGATCAGGTGCTGGAACAGCGTGCGGTGCAGCAGGTCCATCGCGTCGTCGTCCGCCTCCAGCTGCAGCGCCAGGTCGACGTCCTTGGTGATGATGCACTCCGCCGCCTTCGCCATCAGGCGCTGCGCGAGCTGGCCCATCTCCAGGATCGTGGCATGCAAATCCCGCGGCACCGCGCGCTCGGGGAAGCGCAGCCGGGCCAGCTTGGCCACGTGCTGGGCGAGGTCGCCCGAGCGCTCCAGGTCGGCGGACATCCGCAGGCTGGTGACGACGATCCGGAGATCCGTCGCCACCGGCTGCTGGCGGGCCAGCAGCGCTATGGCACGGGCCTCCAGCTCGTGGTGGAGCTCGTCCACCTTCTTGTCGGCCTCGATGACGCTCTCGGCCAGCTTCAGATCGGCGTCGAGGATCGCGGTCGTGGCGCGCCCGATCGCCGACCCGACCAGCCGGGCCATCTCCACCAGACCGTCGCCGATCGAGTCCAGTTCCTCGTGGTACGCGTCCCGCATCTTCGCATTCCCTCTCGTACGTGTTCATCCGGGGGCTGCCCGGGGCCCGGCGCGAAACCGGCGCTTCGCACCCCACGCTCCCACGTTCCGGCCCGTACGCGTCCGTTTCCGTCACCCCAAATGAACCATCCCTGGCTCCAAGGTGAACTCTGGGCGACGAGTGTCCGAGGTCGCACCGCGACGGCTGTGGGCATGACTTACCCCATGCCTAACCTGGACGCATGGACGTGAACGCGGCGGTCGCCGCAGCGGCAGCGATCGCCGGTGTGCTCACCGGTGTGATCGCCATGCTGGCGTTCCGCTGGAGCGAGCGGGAGCTGAAACGCCCCACCCGCACCTCTCTGCACACCGACCCGGTGCTTCCGCCGGGCGTGGACACCGTCCTGTCCGTGCTCCGGTCGTCCGCCGTGGTCCTCGACGAGGCGGACGCCGTCGTCAAGGCCAGTTCGGCGGCGTACGCCCTGGGACTGGTCCGCGGCGGCCGGCTCTCCGTCGAGCCCATGCTGCAGATGGCCCGGGACACCCGGCGGGACGGTGAGATACGGCAGGTCGAGCTCGACCTGCCCAGACGCGGGACCGGGCGCGGGGAAGCCCTCGCCGTCTCCGCGCGGGTGGCCCCGCTCGGCTCCCGGCTGGTGCTGCTGCTCGTCGAGGACCTCACCGAGGCCCGCCGCATCGAGGCGGTCCGGCGTGACTTCGTGGCGAACGTCAGCCATGAGCTCAAGACGCCGGTCGGCGCGCTCTCCCTGCTGTCCGAGGCCGTGATGGACGCCTCCGACGACCCCGAGGCGGTGGAGCGCTTCGCCGGCCGCATGCAGATCGAGGCGACCCGGCTGACCAACCTGGTGCAGGAACTCATCGACCTGTCGAGAGTGCAGAACGACGACCCCCTCGAGGACGCCGAGCCGGTCCGGGTCGACGAACTGGTCGCCGAGGCCGTCGACCGCTGCCGGCACGCGGCCGGCGCCAAGCAGATCACCATGGCCTCCGGCGGCACGGCCGGCCTGCGCGTGTGGGGCCACCGCGGCCAGCTCGCCGCCGCCCTGGGCAACCTCGTCGAGAACGCCGTCAACTACTCGCCCGCCCGCACCCGCGTCGGCATCGCCGCCCGCCGGGTGGTCGGACCCGGCGGCGACAGCATCGAGATCGCCGTCACCGACCAGGGCATCGGCATCTCCGACAAGGACAAGGAGCGCATCTTCGAGCGCTTCTACCGCGTCGACCCGGCCCGCTCCCGTGCCACCGGAGGCACCGGCCTGGGTCTGGCGATCGTCAAGCACGTGGCCGCCTCGCACGGCGGGGAGGTCACGGTGTGGAGTTCCGAGGGACAGGGCTCCACGTTCACCCTGCGACTGCCGGAGGCGGGCGCGGCCCGCGACCGCGCGCACGAGCACCCCG
The DNA here is from genome assembly GCF_044335305.1 of Streptomyces sp. NPDC020490. Taxonomy (NCBI): domain Bacteria; kingdom Bacillati; phylum Actinomycetota; class Actinomycetes; order Kitasatosporales; family Streptomycetaceae; genus Streptomyces; species Streptomyces sp. NPDC020490. Next base: position 90,348 of record NZ_JBIRUY010000024.1, read on the forward strand.
GTCACGATGACGAGACCGGGCAGTCCCGCGATGTATCTCCTGACACCACCCCGTACGAACCGCTTCCCGCCCCGGAGGTCCTTCCGTGACCCGTGTGCTCGTCGTCGAGGACGAGGAGTCCTTCTCCGACGCCCTGTCGTACATGCTCCGCAAGGAGGGCTTCGAGGTCGCCGTGGCGGCCACCGGGCCCGACGGACTCGACGAGTTCGAGCGCAACGGCGCCGACCTCGTCCTCCTCGACCTGATGCTGCCGGGTCTGCCCGGTACGGAGGTGTGCCGTCAGCTGCGCGGCCGCTCCAACGTCCCCGTGATCATGGTGACGGCCAAGGACAGCGAGATCGACAAGGTCGTCGGCCTGGAGATAGGCGCCGACGACTACGTCACCAAGCCGTTCTCCTCGCGGGAACTGGTCGCCCGCATCCGGGCGGTGCTGCGCCGCCGGGGCGAGCCGGAGGAGGTCACGCCGGCCGCGCTGGAGGCGGGCCCGGTCCGCATGGACGTGGACCGGCACGTGGTGACGGTCTCCGGCTCCAAGGTCGACCTGCCGCTGAAGGAGTTCGACCTGCTGGAGATGCTGCTGCGCAACGCCGGCCGGGTGCTGACCCGTATGCAGCTCATCGACCGGGTGTGGGGCGCCGACTACGTCGGCGACACCAAGACCCTCGACGTGCACGTCAAGCGGCTGCGGGCGAAGATCGAGCCGGACCCGGGCGCGCCGCGCTACCTGGTCACGGTCCGCGGTCTCGGCTACAAGTTCGAGCCGTAGGCCGCCGACCCCGCAGCGCCGTAACACCTGGGTCACCTGGCCTGGGTCACCTGGGGCACCTGTGTCACCAGGCCGCCGCCTGCGCCGGACATGCCGAAGGGCGGGACCTCCCCGGGAGGTCCCGCCCTTCGGCGTACGGCTGCTCAGCCGGCCGTGGCCGTGGCGCTCGCGGTGGCCGAGCCGGTCGCGGTGGCCCCGGCGGACGGCGACTCGCTCGTCGAGGCCGACGCGGAGGCGGAGGCGGAGGCGGACGCGGACGGCGTCTCGGTGGCCGAGGCGGTCGCCGAGGGGGTCTCGCTCGGGCCCCAGGAGGAGAAGTAGCTCTCGGCCGGGACGACGAACGCGCGCAGGCTGATCTCGCCCGTCTTGCTGAAGGTGAAGGTGATCTTCTGCGCGTTGCCGTCCTTGAGGGCCTCGCGGCCGCTCGCCAGGACGGCGGAGGCGTTGCCCTTGCCGCCGATCACCACGGAGCCGTGCGCCGGGACGGTCAGCGGACCGGTGCCCTCGGCGGGCTTGATCCGGGCGGACGCGCTGGTGCCGGGAAGCGTGACGGAGTCCAGCGTCTGATCGCTGTCGCCCGTGTTGAACACGGTCGCGGAGACCACGGCCGGGCCCGTCGACTCACGGTCGGGCTGCGTGATGATCAGGACGTTCTGGAGCCTGAGGTCACCGACGGCCGTCGCCGCGTTGTCCGGCTTGATCTGCAGCGTCTGGGCGTCGTTGCCCGCTGCGCACGCGGCGAGCGAGGCGATCGAGATCGCGATGGCGGAGGCGGCGAGGGCGCCGCGTCGAAGGCTGCTGCTCACGGCGGCGGCAACTCCTTGACTCGAGCGTGGCGACCATAAAGCCGCCCTAAGTGTCTGTCAGCGGCCTCAGGTTACCGAGCCGTTCCCCGGGGCCCGCACCCGACCCTCCCTCAAGGCCCCGTCTTCCCTCCGCGGGGCGTAACACCCACCCATCTCACCTGCGTCTCACCTGCCTCATCCGACTCACCAGTCACATTGCCGTGACGCCCGTACGGCATTCACATAAGCCGGCTCGCAAAATTTCCGTGAAGGAATGCGGGGCGGCCCGGAAATCGATCACACGCCGCTCGGCCGGGGGTCCGTGATCAATTCCGGAAACGTCTCGTACCCGACTCCCGTCTGCCGAACGGAGTAGCGGAAGTCGCACGTGTGGAACCAGACATTTGGGGACGTTCAGGCGCTCCGACGGGCCCCTGGACGCGTGTAACGTACGCGTTTCACCTGCCCCGGACAGCGGCTCCGACCTGCGAATACCTTCTCCCGCCGGCCCCGCGCAGCACGTTCCGGTTGCTGTTGTCAAGCCCTGAGATATGCCCTGACCTGCGGAAACGCCATTCAGAACCCGCGGTTTCCGTGTTACCCTGGATAGCCACGGAAGGGGTACCTGTCACATGACGTTCAAGGTTGGCGACACCGTGGTCTATCCCCATCACGGGGCCGCGCTGATCGAGGCCATCGAAACTCGCCAGATCAAAGGCGTGGACAAGACCTACTTGGTGCTGAAGGTCGCCCAGGGTGACCTGACGGTACGTGTGCCAGCGGACAATGCGGAGTTCGTCGGCGTGCGTGATGTGGTCGGTCAGGACGGGCTGGACCGGGTCTTCGAGGTGCTGCGCGCGCCGTACGCCGAGGAGCCCACGAACTGGTCGCGCCGCTACAAGGCAAACCTGGAGAAGCTCGCCTCCGGCGATGTCATCAAGGTCGCGGAAGTCGTGCGTGACCTGTGGCGTCGTGAGCGTGAGCGCGGACTCTCCGCCGGTGAGAAGCGCATGCTCGCCAAGGCCCGCCAGATCCTGGTGAGCGAGCTCGCCCTCGCGGAGAACACGAACGAGGACAAGGCCGAGGCCCTGCTCGACGAGGTTCTCGCGTCCTGAACGCCTGACGCAGGCGCGAGCCCGCTTCAGCACTCGGACCATGGAAATGCCGCGGTGCCCGATGACGCTTTCCCGTCGCCGGGCGCTGCGGCATGTCCGTACACGGATGTCCGTACCCGGACGCTCCGTACTACGCGGACGCCGTCTGTACACCTGCTCGGGGATGACTTCCCCCGATACTCGGTGCCCCGATACTGGTGTGCCGGGCCCGGGCAGTCGGCTCGACCGGTGTCACGGAAGGGTCCGGTCAAGGCGTCGTGCCCGGCACTTCCCCTGCCATACCCAAGCCGGGCCAGCACACAAACCTGACAGGAACCGATGTCTGACGATTCGCGCCCTTCGCCCACGGAGCTGCGTACGGCAGCCGTGATTCCGGCCGCCGGCCGGGGCGTACGCCTAGGTCCGGGCGCCCCCAAGGCGCTGCGCGCACTGGGCGGCACTCCCATGCTCATCCACGCGGTGCGCGCGATGGCCGCCTCCCGCGCCGTGTCCCTGGTCGTCGTCGTGGCCCCGCCCGAGGGCGTGGCCGAGGTCAAGTCGCTGCTCGACGCGCACGCGCTGCCCGACCGGACCGACTTCCTCGTCGTGCCCGGAGGGGACAGCCGCCAGGAGTCCGTGAAGCTCGGCCTGGACGCGCTGCCGCCCGGCCACGACATCGTGCTGGTGCACGACGCGGCGCGGCCGCTGGTGCCGGTGGACACCGTGGACGCGGTGATCGAGACGGTGCGCGCGGGCGCCCCGGCCGTCGTCCCCGCGCTGCCCCTCGCGGACACCGTGAAGGAGGTCGAGCCGGCCGCCGTCCCCGGGGACCCGGAGCCGGTGGTGGCCACCCCGGTGCGGGCCCGGCTGCGCGCCGTCCAGACACCCCAGGGCTTCGACCGGGCGACGCTGGTCCGCGCGCACGAGACGGTCACCGACGACGTCACCGACGACGCCGGCATGGTGGAGCGGCTCGGGCTGACGGTGGTGGCCGTGCCGGGCCACGAGGAGGCCTTCAAGGTCACCCGCCCGCTCGACCTCGTCCTCGCGGAGGCGGTCCTGACCCGCAGGAGGCTCAACGATGGCTTCTTCTGAGGCTTCTTCTGCCGGGATCCCGCTTCCCCAGGTCGGCATCGGCACCGACATCCACGCCTTCGAGGAGGGCCGCGAGCTGTGGTGCGCGGGCCTGAAGTGGGAGGGCGAGGGGCCGGGACTGGCCGGCCACTCCGACGCGGACGTGGTCGCGCACGCGGCCTGCAACGCGCTGTTCTCCGCCGCCGGACTCGGTGACCTGGGGCAGCACTTCGGCACCGGGCGCCCCGAGTGGTCGGGCGCGTCCGGGGTGACGCTGCTGACCGAGGCCGCGCGGATCGTGCGCGCGGCGGGCTTCCGGATCGGCAACGTCGCCGTACAGGTGGTGGGGCCGCGCCCGAAGATCGGCAAGCGGCGCGAGGAGGCCCAGAAGATCCTCTCCGAGGCGGCCGGGGCGCCGGTGTCGGTGTCCGGGGCGACCACGGACGGGCTCGGCTTCCCGGGGCGGGGCGAGGGACTGATGGCGATCGCCACCGCGCTCGTGGTACGGGTGAGCTGACGGCCGACGGGGTACCCGTCACCGGGAAACGATCGAGGTCCACGGAAAGGTGCCCCATGTCAGCCGTACTGTCCGACCGGCTCAAGGAACTGCTCGACAGCCCCGTCTTCGTGAACGTCGGCACGATCCAGCCCGACGGCAGCCCCCAGCTCTCCCCCGTCTGGGTGGCGCGCGACGGGGACGACCTCCTCATCTCCACGACCGTGGACCGCCGCAAGAAGCGGAACCTGGACCGCGACCCGCGCGTCAGCGTCGTCGTCCAGGTCCCCGACTCCCCGTACGAGTACGCGGAGATCAGAGGCCATGCGGAGCTGACCACCGAGGGCGGGCCGGAGCTCATCGACCGGCTCTCGCTGAAGTACACCGGCAAGAAGTACGCCGAGTTCAACCCGGCGTCCGCGCAGGACGCCGAACGGGTCGTCGTACGGATCGTGCCGCGGAAGGTCGTCGGCAACGTCTGAGCGCCCCGCGCACGTCCCGAGCCGCCCGCGCACGTCCTCAGGCCGCCCGCGTATGTCACGAAAGCGTGCTGCTTGAGCCAGGGGTAGTGGGGCACTGTCCCGCGCCCACTACCCTGGAGTGGTGACCATTCGCCTGTACGACACCAACGCCCGGCAGATCCGCGACTTCACCCCGCTCAAGCCGGGCTGTGTCTCGATCTACCTGTGCGGTGCCACCGTGCAGGCACCGCCGCACATCGGGCACGTCCGCTCGTACCTCAACTTCGACATCATGCGCCGCTGGTTCCGGTACCGCGGCTACGACGTCACCTTCATCCGCAACGTCACCGACATCGACGACAAGATCATCGCGAAGGGCCAGGAGCAGGACCGCCCGTGGTGGTCCATCGGCTACGAGAACGAGCGGGCGTTCAACGACGGCTACGACGCCCTCGGCTGCCTCCCGCCGACGTACGAGCCCCGCGCCACCGGTCACGTGCCCGAGATGGTCGAGATGATGCAGCGGCTCATCGAGCGCGGCCACGCCTACGAGGCCGACGGCAACGTCTACTTCGACGTGCGCTCCTTCCCCGGCTACCTGGAGCTGTCCCGGCAGGAGCTGGACAACCTGCTCCAGCCGTCCGGGGAGGGCGAGACCGGCAAGCGGGACCCGCGGGACTTCGCCATGTGGAAGGCCGCCAAGCCGGGCGAGCCGAGCTGGCCGACGCCGTGGGGCCGCGGACGCCCCGGCTGGCACCTGGAGTGCTCGGCGATGGCCCACAAGTACCTCGGCTCGGCCTTCGACATCCACGGCGGCGGCCTCGACCTGATCTTCCCGCACCACGAGAACGAGATCGCCCAGGCCAAGGCGTTCGGCGACGAGTTCGCCCGGTACTGGCTGCACAACGCCTGGGTGACCATGGCCGGCGACAAGATGTCCAAGTCGCTCGGCAACTCGGTGCTGGTCAGCGAGATGGTCAAGACCTGGCGGCCGATCGTGCTGCGCTACTACCTCGGCACCCCGCACTACCGCTCGATGATCGAGTACAGCGAGGAGTCGCTGCGCGAGGCCGAGTCGGCGTTCGCGCGGATCGAGGGCTTCATCCAGCGCGTGGTGGAGAAGGCGGGCACCGTCGAACCGGCCGCCGACGTGCCGCCCGCCTTCGCCGAGGCGATGGACGACGACCTCGGCGTGCCGCAGGCCCTCGCCGTGCTGCACACCACCGTCCGGCAGGGCAACTCCGCCCTCGCCGCCGACGACAAGGAAGCCGCCGTGGCCCGCACCGCCGAGGTGCGCGCCATGCTCGGCGTCCTCGGCCTGGACCCCCTCGACGCGCACTGGGCCGGCGAGAGCGACCGCGGCGAGGACCTGCACGGCGTCGTCGACAGCCTCGTCCGCATGGTCCTCGACCAGCGCGAGGCGGCCCGCTCCCGCAAGGACTGGGCCACCGCCGACGCCCTGCGCGACCAGCTCGGCCAGGCGGGCCTCACCATCGAGGACAGCCCGCAGGGCCCGCGCTGGAGTCTCGGCCCGCGCTGACGCGGAGCACCGGTGGAGATCGACTGTGCCGCCCGGCCTCCCGGGCGGCACACTGCATAGACGTACGTACGACATTCTCACGACAGACAGGTAGGTCATGGCCGCGAACAACCGCCGCATGTCCGGCAAGAAGGGCGCGCAGGTCGGCAGCGGCGGCCAGCGGCGCCGGGGCCTGGAGGGCAAGGGTCCGACCCCGCCCGCCGAGATGCGCAAGGGGCACGCCAAGCAGCGCGCCGCGCAGGCCAAGGCGCGCCGCGCGCAGGGGCGCCCGCCGCAGCGCCGGGGCGGCAAGGGGACGTCCGAGCTGGTCGTCGGCCGCAACCCGGTCGTCGAGGCGCTGCGCGAGGGCGTGCCCGCGAGCACCCTCTACGTCCAGCAGTTCATCGACAACGACGAGCGGGTCCGCGAGGCGCTGCAGCTCGCCGCCGACCGCGGCGGCATCAACCTCATGGAGGCCCCGCGCCCCGAGCTCGACCGCATGACCAACGGGCTCAACCACCAGGGCCTGGTCCTCCAGGTTCCGCCGTACGAGTACGCCCACCCCGAGGACCTGGTGGCCGCCGCCCACGACGACGACCAGGACCCGCTGATCGTCGCCCTCGACGGCGTCACCGACCCGCGCAACCTCGGCGCCGTGGTCCGGTCCGTCTCCGCCTTCGGCGGCCACGGCGTGGTCGTGCCGGAGCGGCGGGCGGCCGGCATGACCGCCGGCGCCTGGAAGACGTCCGCGGGCACGGCCGCCCGCACGCCCGTCGCCCGCGCCACCAACCTCACGCGCGCGCTGGAGGCGTACAAGAAGGCCGGTCTCGTGGTGGTCGGCCTCGCCGCCGACGGCGAGGCCGAACTCGGCGAGCTGGACGCCCTGGCGGGCCCGGTCGTCATCGTCGTGGGCAGCGAGGGCAAGGGCCTGTCCCGCCTGGTCGGCGAGACCTGCGACTTCCGGGTGCGCATCCCGATGCCGGGCGGCGCGGAGTCGCTCAACGCCGGTGTCGCGGCGGGCGTCGTGCTGTACGAGGCGGCGCGCCGGCGGGGCTGAACGGACGTTCGGCGCCGTCCCCCGATCGGGGTGTTCTGGGCGTCTTGGGCGAGCTTGACGCGGTCCGGACACTTCGGACCGGTCACGGCAGTGTCCTAACCACACGTCACTCGGTTAGATGAGTGTGGACACCAGAACACCCCGCACACCCACGGGGGACCGCTCGCCGCAGGCCGGCGACTCTCCCGCGCTGAGCATGGTGAAGGTGCCGAGCGATCCGGCGCAGGTCATCGTCAATCATGCGAGCTTCCGCGTGCAGTTGGGCGCGTCGTCCCGGCGTTCCCTGTCCCCGCGGGGCGCACGGCACATGAGCGCCGGCGCGGACACCACCCGCGTCCCGGCCGCCGGCGCGACCGCCCGCCGCCGTCCCGTCGTCTGGAGCGGCCGTTCCGCCCCCGACGACACCGGCGCCCACCGCCTGCTGCAGGCCGCGCGGGGCAACAGCGTCCGGCACGGCGAGCAGCCGTCCGCCGACGCCGGGGCCACGCAGGTCATCCCGCGCGTCGTGGCCGACCCCGGTTACGACGACGACGCTCTGACCCGCACCGTCGAGACCCCCGTCGTCGGCCACCAGCGCACACCCGTCCCCGCCCCCGGCCAGACGCGCCTGCTGCCGAACATGCGCACCGTGGGCAGCGCGTACGACGAGCCCCGCTACGGGGACGGCGGGTACGGCGCCTACGACGACACCGGCGAGTACCGCGCGTACGGCGACTACGACGACTACGACGAGTACGGCGACCACGACGGCACCGGCGAGGACGGCGAGGCCGCCGGGACCGACCCGGCCGCCCGGACCGGCAGACGCCACGGCGACGACCCGGCCCGGCACGCCTACTTCCCCGGCCGCCGGATGAACCTCGGCGTCGTCCTGCTGCCCCTGCGGATCTTCCTCGGCTTCATCTCCGTCTACGCCGGCATGGGCAAGCTCTGCGACCCGCTCTACTTCGACGGCGGCAAGCGCGGCTCCATGGTCAAGTGGCTGAACAGCCTGCACCCCTGGGAGGTCGCCGAGCCGCTGCGCCAGTTCGCGCTGCACCACCCCGTCGGCTCCGGGCTCGTCATCGCCTTCGCCCAGGTGCTCGTCGGAGTCCTCACGGTCCTCGGCTGCTGGCAGCGCGTCGCCGCCGTCTTCGGCGCCCTGCTGTCGGCCGCGCTCATCGTCACCGTCAGCTGGAAGACCGTCCCCGTCTACGACGCCCCCGACATCATCTATCTCGCCGCCTGGTCCCCGCTGATCATCGCCGGCGCGCCCGTCTACTCCATCGACGGCCGCCTCGCGGGCAGCGCCTGGCGCCGGCTCGGGCCCCGCTCCGACATCTGGGAGCTGCGCGCCTATGTGCTGCGCCGCGGCGCCCTCGTCACCGCGATCGTCACCGGGCTCACCCTGCTCGTCGGCTCGGTGCTCGGCGGCGCCGTCCGCGACGCCGGCCGGGTGGTCGTCCCCGGACCCGGCGAGGCCCCGCGCAACGAGCTGCCCGGCTCCCCGCTCCCGCAGGAGCCCGGCGAGCGGCACCGGCAGTCCCCGTCCGCCTCGAACGGGCCCACCCAGGGCGCCACGGCCGGCGCCGACCCCACCGGCGCCGCGACCACCCCGGGCGCGGAGCGCTCGACGGGCGCGGTCACCGGCGGCTCGCCCAGCCAGACGCAGGGCACCGCGGGACAGGCCCCGCCGCAGCAGCCCGCCCCGGCCGGACAGGCCCCGAGCACCAGCTCCGGACCCACCTCCGGCGGCAGCACGGGCAGCGGCACCGCGTCCGGCGGCTCGACCGGCGGCTCGGGCGGCGGTTCGACCGGCTCGGGTTCTTCCACCGGCCAGTCGGGCCTCGTGGGCGGCCTGTTGGGGTAGCCGAGCCGGTGGGCGGCATGCTGGGCAGGCCCACCGGCTGAATCACCGGCCCACACACCGAAGGGGTCCCCCGCGCGTCACGCGCGGGGGACCCCTTCACGGTCCCGCGGTACGGGGGGCTCGTCACCGCCCCAGAGCGGCCAGCTCCTTCGCGGCCTCGGTCAGGTCCTTGGCGGTGTCGATCGCGCGCCAGTAGGCGCCGTGCGGGATCGGGAAGCCCGCCAGCCGCCGCTCCCGCGCCAGCCGCGGGAACGTGGTGCGCTCATGGTCGCCGCGCGCCGGAAGCAGCCCGGCGAACTCGGGGGAGAAGACGTACACGCCCGCGTTGATCTCGAAGGTCGACGGGGGCGCCTCGATGAAGTCGGTGATGTGCCCGAACCCGTCCGTCTTCACGGCGCCCCAGGGAAGGCGCGGCCGGGCCAGGGCGAGCGTCGCGACCGCGTCGCGCTCGGCGTGGAAGCCGGCCATGTCCCGCAGCGAGAAGCGGGTCCAGATGTCGCCGTTGGTGGCGTACCAGGGCCGGTCCGGGTCGGGCAGGCGCGCGGCCGCGTACTTCAGGCCACCGCCGCGGCCCAGCGGCTCCGTCTCGACGACGGTCGTCACGTTCACCGGCAGGTCGGTGGACTCCAGCCACTTCTCCAGGACGTCGGCGAGGTGGCCGCAGCTCACCACCACGTCCGTCACGCCCTCCTCGGCCAGCCAGGCGAGCTGGTGGCCGATGATCGGAGTGCCCGTACCGGGGATCTCGACCATCGGCTTGGGCCGGTCGTCGGTGTAGGGGCGCAGCCGGGAGCCCTGGCCCCCGGCCAGGACGACGGCTTGAACGGGGCGGGAGGCGACGTTCGGATCGGTCATGAACGCACTGTACGGCCCGCCCAGCCCGCGCCCTGGGCCGGGCAGCCGTTCCTTGGCCGGCTGTTTCCCTGCTCGACCGGCTGTTTCCTTCCTTGGCCCGCTGTTTCCCTCCTCGACCGGCTGTTCCCCTCCTCCGGACCCCGCAGGGTCCGGAGGAGGGGCGGCCGAGGGCCGGTCGGGGGCCGCGGGCGGGGGCCGGTCGCTCAGCTCTGCGCGGCCGTGACCCCCGAGGCGAAGGAGGTGTCGCACACCGGCCGGGCGTACGACTGCGCGCGCGAGGGCCCGTACCTGCGCACCGCGGCGCGGCCGAGCGTGCGGGCGATGGCCACGCAGTGTCCGGCGAGCGAGGGCCGCTCGGTCACGGCCTGCTGGAGGTGGGTGAGCACCGTGCCGGGGTCCTTCTCCTGGAGCTCGGCGAGGAGGCGGTCGCGCAGCACGTCCTGCGGGGCACGGTGGGCCGCGGCGGCGCCCGTGGTGACGTCCCTGGCCGCGGAGGCGGTGAGCACCGAGTCCGAGGAGCTCCCGGACCAGTCGACTCGGGTGACCGCGAGGGTCCCGGAGAGCACCAGGACGACGGGCAGGACGAGGGCGAGGCTGCGGCCGACCCGGCGGGCGGGGCCCCGGCCGCGTCGTGTCTGTTGGTTAGTGGAGTGCTTCACGCGAGTGAGGGTAGCGCCCGGTGATGATTTGGCGACATTCAGTCACCATTTCGAGGGATAGGGTGGCGCTTCCCTGCGGTCGGCGGGTTGACGTACACCGCTCGAAATGACCGGTCTGCCGGGGTATTCGGCGACAGCGAAGAGGGGCCCCGCAGCAGGCTGCGGGGCCCCTCTTCGTCAACCCGGGTGAATTCACCCCGGCCGGTGGTTTTCCCGGCCGGGGGTTTGCGGGTCAGTCGGTCAGGCGCTCGCCGGTGGAGGTGGAGAACACGTGGGTCTCGCCCGGCCGCGGCACGACGTGCAGCGTGGCGCCCTTCTCCGGCACCCGGCGGCCCTCGACGCGGACGACCAGGTCCTTGGTCTCGCCGCCGACCTCGGCGGTGCCGTAGACGTAACCGTCGGCGCCGAGCTCCTCGACGACGTTCACGGAGACCGCGAGGCCGGCCGGGGCGTCCTCGGTGTCCTTCGACAGGGCCGAGGCGGCGCCGCCGTTCTGCTCGACGATGTCGAAGTGCTCCGGGCGGACGCCGACGGTGACCGTCTTGTCGCCCCTGTCGGAGGCGGCCTTGAGCGCGTCGCGGTTGACCGGGACGACGCTGTTGCCGAACTTCACGCCGCCGTCGGTGATCGGGACCTCGACCAGGTTCATGGCCGGGGAGCCGATGAAGCCGGCGACGAACAGGTTGGCCGGGCGGTCGTACATGTTGCGCGGCGAGTCGACCTGCTGGAGCAGACCGTCCTTCAGCACGGCCACGCGGTCGCCCATCGTCATGGCCTCGACCTGGTCGTGGGTGACGTAGACGGTGGTGATGCCGAGGCGGCGCTGCAGGGAGGCGATCTGCGTACGGGTGGACACACGCAGCTTGGCGTCCAGGTTGGACAGCGGCTCGTCCATGAGGAAGACCTGCGGCTCACGCACGATGGCGCGGCCCATCGCGACACGCTGGCGCTGACCGCCGGACAGGGCCTTCGGCTTGCGGTCCAGGTACTCGGTCAGGTCGAGGATCTTCGCGGCCTCCTCGACCTTCTTGCGGATCTCCGCCTTGTTGACGCCGGCGATCTTCAGGGCGAAGCCCATGTTGTCGGCGACCGTCATGTGCGGGTAGAGCGCGTAGTTCTGGAACACCATGGCGATGTCCCGGTCCTTGGGCGGCAGGTGGGTGACGTCGCGGTCGCCGATGCGGATCGCGCCGCCGTTGACGTCCTCGAGCCCCGCGAGCATCCGGAGCGAGGTGGACTTGCCGCAGCCGGACGGGCCGACCAGGACGAGGAACTCGCCGTCCGCGATCTCGATGTCGAGCGAGTCGACGGCGGGCTTGGTGGAACCCGGGTAGATCCGGGTCGCCTTGTCGAACGAGACAGTGGCCATGGTGAATGGGCCCCCTTCTACCGGCAGGAACGTGCCGGACGATCCGTTGTAGGAAGGTGGTGGTGTAGTCCACCGGAGTGAACTGGGTCAGGACGCTACCTGGCGTCCACCCGATCTGTCAGCACTCCAGGCCATGTGAACTTCACGGAAATTCCCGGCGGGCCGCACCCCGGACCTGGGTACACTGCACGGGCGCGCACGTCCCGCGTGCGTGCAGGCCTCCTTAGCTCAGCTGGTCAGAGCGCCGCTCTTGTAAAGCGAAGGTCGTCGGTTCGAATCCGACAGGGGGCTCCGAGGTATCACCCGCGCACCGCGGCGCGCCGCCCGGCGCACGATGGCTGTGCTTTCTCTGCCCCGTCACGCCCCGTGGCCGTACGCTGGTCGGCACCATCAGGGAACCGCGCCGGCTGTCTGGAGGTAACGGGGTGAAAGGGCGCAGTCCGGAGCGTGTCCGCAACGAATTGATCGTCTCCATCGTGGACGCGTTGCAGGGCTCGCCCACCGTGAACCAGTCGAGCAGCCGCGACCTGTGGCGCGAGATGCTGGCGGGCGAGCTGGCCGCGCCGGTCGAGCCGTTCGGCGGCGACCGCTTACGGCCCTGGCTGCTGCAAGTGGTGCGGATGTGCACCGAGGTCGGGGACGGCCTGGCCTGTCTGGTGCGGGCGCTGGAGTACGTGGAGCAGCAGTCGGCCACGGTCGCCGGGCTGTGGCCGCTCGTCGACGAGTGGGAGGCGTTCGACTTCTACCCGAATGCCGACCTGCGCCTGCTGATGCCCGTGCTGCTGTCGATGAACTCGCCGGACCTGCCGCTGATGGCCCGCCGGGCCAGCCGCTCCCGGGTGCAGGAGCTGCCCCCGTGGTGCCACACGGCGTGGCAGGTCTTCCTGCGCCTGTCGGGCGTGAACTCCCCGGACGGCGAACTGCCGCCCGGCATGGCCTTCCTGGCGCTGGCCGCCGACCGGCTGATGGAGGACGGCCGCCCGGACGACGCCGAGCTGCTGCGCCGCTTCAACCGCGGCCAGGCCAAGGCGCTCGGGCACGAGAGCCTGCTGGCCGGCTGGCAGCACCCGGAGTTCCCGCCGCCCGAGCCGTCGCTGATCCCCGCGTACCTGCTGATCCAGTTCGAGCCGGACCGGATGGACCCGGACCGCTACTACCTCTCGCACTGGCGCCAGTCCGACTCCGAGGGCTGGCACCCGGTGCGCGGCGAGACGGAGCACCTGGGCCGGGACGACCTGCCGGGCGCGGTGGAGAAGCTGATCGAGCAGGCCGAGGCGCTGTGGGCGGACCTGCGGCAGCCGGTGATCCTGGAGTTCGTGCTGCCCTGGGAGCTGCTCAACGAGCCGGTCGAGTGGTGGCTGAAGGAGTCCGACTCCGACGCGCCGACCCCGCTGACGCTGGACTACCCGGTGGTGGTGCGCAGCCTGGAGCGGCTGCAGCGCGCCGCCTGGCACCGGCCCTGGCACAACAAGTGGCGGCAGCTGCGGGAGCGGCCCGCCGACAGCCACCCGCACTGGAGCCGCCCGGACGACGAGGACGGCTACTTCTTCCACCTGGAGCGGGAGCTGAAGGAGGACAGCCACGCGGTGTGCCTGGTGCTCAGCCGGCCCCCGGACGACGACTCGGGCATCGGCCGGCGCGAGGTGCTCGCCGGGCTGCGGGCCGGTGTGCCCGCGATGATCTGGCACCGCGCCGACTGCTCGGACCCGACCTTCCAGGACGCGGTCAGCGAGATCCTTCAGGACCGGGAGCTCGGCAGCCTGGTGGAGCGTGTCGGGCGGTGGCGCAACAAGGCGCTGGCCCTCGGCCCCGGGGGCTGGGACCAGCACGTCGGCCGCCATCTGGCCATCCTCCTCGACGACCCGGAGCGCAAGCCCGGCCCGGCCGGGCCGGTGTAGGCCGTGATGCCGTCGCGGACCCGGGACGAGCCCGGAGCGGGGCTCCGGCCGCCACGCCGGGCCGGACACGGGATGCCCTTGCACCCGCCCGGCCGAGGTGCCACGCTGGTGCGCGGGCCGGCGCGTCGCCGGTCGGACGTGCGCGGCCTCACCGGGGGGCGCGTCGCACACGCCCTGTTGCACCCTCACTCCGTCACCCCCCTGTGGCCTGCCGTCTTGCACCTCCCGCACACCGCTGCCAGGCTTGGCACGTGGATGTCACGCATGCCCGCGGAATGCGGGACTCCTCTTCGGCACTCCTTACGTTCCCGGGTGTCGCCGGACGTGCTGCGAGTGCCCATGCGCTGTGACGACGTCCCACGATCAGCACGGGCGCCGGGGGCCGACGGCGCCCCGCCCGACGCCGTGCCGCACAGCCTGAACGCGCTCCGGGATCCGGACTCCGACGACCGCCCGGACGTCCTGCTCGTGGTGGACGCCCACGTGACCATGCAGGTCTGGCAGGAGACCGTCGACGAACTGGCCGCCTCGCTCGCCCGCCAGCCGGGCCTGGGCCGGGTGTCCCGCGTGCCCCTGCTGTCCTCGGACGACACCGAGCCGGCCCGGATCCGGCTGGCGGAGCTGCCCCCGGCGGTCGGCAGCCGGCGTGTCGTGCTGGTGGTGACCGACGGGCTGGCCGCGGGCTGGCGTTCGGACGCGGTGCTGCCGCTGCTGCAGGTGCTGGGCCGCAGCGAACCGGTCGCCGTGCTGCACCTGCTGCCGCAGCGGCTGTGGGGCCGCAGCGGGCTGGACGTGCACCGGATGCGGTTACGCGCCGAACGGTCCTGGACGCCCAACGCCGAGCTGCGCTGGGAGCTGCACACCTCGCCCCTGGAAGCCGTCGACGACGCCGACGCGCGGGCCGGAGTGGTGCCCGTGCCGGTGCTGGAACTGGCCGAGCGTTCCACCTCCGCCTGGGTGGACCTGGTCGCCGGGCGGGTCCGCGGCTGGGCGGAGATGTCCGGGATCAGAGCGCGGGAGTGGAAACGGCGGCAGGACGCGGCGCGCGCCGTGCCGTGGGTGGAGGACGTGCCCGATCCGGGCAGCGCCCTGCCCGCCTGGGAGCGGGTCTCCGAGTTCCGGGCCGCCGCGTCGCCCACCGCGTTCGCCCTGGCCACCCGGCTCGCGGCGGCGCCGCTCACGCTGCCGGTGATGCGCGCGGTGTGCGCCACCGTGCCGGGCGCCGGGCCCGCCCACCTGACCGAGCTGCTGATGAGCGGCCTGGTCCGGCCGGCCGGGGCGGCGGCCGAGCGGGCGGACGACGTCGTCTTCGTCTTCGGCCCCGACATCCGCCAGGAGTTACTGGCGCTCAGCCGCCGCCGCGACACCGCCCGTGTGCTGCGGGACGTGCGGCCGCTGGTGGTGGCGGGCACCGAGGGATCCGAGGCGGCGGACCCGGACGCCGGAGTGCCGTACGAGACGGCCGCGGTGCCGCTCGTGACCCGGCGCAACGTCGCTTTCCTGCGGGTCGAACTGCTCGCCCTGCGGGCCCTGTCCGGCCGCTTCCTGCCGCGCGCCGAGCGGCTCGCCGAGGCGCTGCGCGCCTACGACCACCAGAACACCGTCAGCCTGCGCAAGGGCGCAGGCGCCCGGGACCGCACCCGGGACCAGGCTGCCGACAGCGCCCCCGGGGGGCGCGGGACAACTTCAGAAGGAGCGACGGCCATGACCGCCACGCAGCAGCCCGCGGTGGAGAGCGGGCGTTCGACGCAGCCGCGGATCTGGGGCAACGTCCCCCCGCGGAACCCGAACTTCACCGGCCGCGTGGACCTTCTGGAGATGCTGAGCGACCGCCTGCGCCGCGAGGGCACCACCACGGTGCTGCCGGAGGCCATCCACGGCATGGGCGGCGTGGGCAAGACGCAGCTGGCCATCGAGTACGCCTACCGCTACCAGTCCGAGTACGACATCGTCTGGTGGATCCCCGCCGAGCGCCCCGGCCAGATCGGCCAGGCCCTGGTGGAGCTGGCCCAGCGCCTCGGCCTGGTCACCAGCGCCGAGGCCAACATCGCCGGGCCCGCGGTGCGCGAGGCGCTGCGCGAAGGCCGGCCGTACTCCCGCTGGCTGCTGATCTTCGACAACGCCGACAGCCCCGAGCGGGTCCGCGACTACTTCCCGACCGGCGGCAGCGGCACCATCCTCGTCACCTCCCGCAACCGGCGCTGGAGCCTGCTCGGCAGCTCCCTCGAGGTGGACGTGTTCACCCGCGAGGAGAGCAAGGAGCTGCTGCGCCGCTCCGGCCCGCACGGCGACGACCTCGACGACGCCGAGGCCGACCGGCTCGCCGACGCGCTCGGCGACCTCCCGCTGGCGCTGGAGCAGGCCGCCGCCTGGCGCGCGGAGACGGGGATGCCCGTCTCCGAGTACCTGCGCCTGTTCGAGCACAAGCGCACCGAGCTGCTCGAGGTGTCCCCGCCGCCGGACTACCAGCTCCCGGTCGCCGCCGCCTGGAACGTGTCCCTCGACCACCTGGAGACCCGCAGCCTCACCGCGCTGCGCCTGCTCCAGCTGTGCTCCTACTTCGCGCCCGACCCGATCTCGCGGTCCATCTTCGCGGGCCTGGGCGGCTCCAGCATCGACCCCGAACTCGACCGCGCCCTCAACGACCCCATGCGGCTCGCGCGGGCCATAAGGGAGATCAACCGCTACTCCCTCGCCCGCATAGACCACCGGACCAACTCGATCGAGATGCACCGCCTGGTCCAGGCGGTTCTCATGAACCGCATGAGTCCCGAGGAACAGACCCGTATGCGCAACGGCGCCCACACGCTGCTGGCCGCCGCCGACCCGAAGGGCCCCAACCAGGCCGCCAACTGGCCGCGCTACGCCGAGCTGTACGGCCATGTCATCGCCTCCGGCGCCGTCGAGTCCGACCAGCCGTGGGTGCGCGAGCTGGTGATGAACGTCGCGAAGTACCTGTGGTACTGGGGGGATCACAAGGTCGCGCGGGAGTTCACCGAGCAGGCGTACCAGACCTGGACGCAGAAGTTCGGCGAGGAGGACCAGCAGACCCTGCTGATGGGCTGGTGGCTGGGCTTCCTCTACCTCAGGGTGGGCCGCTACGACGACGCATCCCGGGTCGTCTCCCGGCTCAGGGACGTCTACGGCCGCACCGCGCCCGCGGACCGCGAGGAGAACCGCGAGGACGCGCTGGTGACGATGAACCTCGAAGCCGCGGTGCGGCGGGTGCAGGGCGACTTCGCCGCCGGCGCCGAGATCGACGAGATCGCCTACCGGCAGGCCAGGCGCGCCTTCGGCGAGGACGATCCGACCACCCTGGTCACCGCCCACAACCTCGGCGTGAGCCTGCGGCTGGTCGGCGACTTCCCGCGCGCGCTGGAACTCGACCGGCGTACGCACGCGATGAAGACCCGGCTGTTCGGCCGCGACCACCAGCAGGCGCTGGTGACCGAGGCGAGCGTCGCCGTCGACGTGCGCGAGACCGGCGACTACGTGGGCGCGCGGGCGCTGCAGCAGGCGGTCTTCGACGGCTACCGCACCGCTTTCGGACCGCGGAACCCCACCACGCTGGAGACCATGCGGCAGCTCAGCGAGGCCTGCCGGAAGGAGGGTGACCACGCCACCGCGCTGGAACTGGCGCGCGAGACGTTCCAGCAGTTCACCCGCCGCTACGGCAGCCTGCACCCCGACGCCCTGACGGCCGAGCTCGCCCTGTCGGTGGCGTTGCGGCAGAACGGCGACCTGGAAGAGGCCCGGGAACGGGGCGAGAAGGCGTGCGAACGCTACCGGCAGATCTTCCACGCCGACCACCCGCACGTCCGCGGGGCCGACGTCGACCTGGCGGTGACGCTGCGGCGGCTGGGGCTGGTGCAGGAGGCCAGGCGACTGGACGAGTCGGCGCTGGCGTCGCTGACCGAGCGCCTCGGGGAGAGCCATCCGATCGCGCTGGCCTGCGCCATCAACCTCGCCAGTGACCTCAGCGCCCTGGGAGAGGTGCGCGAGGCCCGGGACCTCGGCGAGAGGACCCTGGCGCTGTGCCGGGAGCGGCTGGGCGAGGACCACCCGACCACCCTGGTGTGCGCGGCGAACCTCGCCCTGGACCTCGTCGCGCTCGGTGACGAGACGGAGGGCCGGGCGCTGCGCGAGGACACCCTGGCGCGCATGGAGAGGGTCCTGGACGAGCCGCGGATGCACACCGCCGACGCCGCTCCCCACCCGGCGACCTTGCAGGTCCGGGCGGGTCAGCGCAACGACTGCGACATCGACCCGATGCCGATGTGAGGTGCCGGCCGGGCGCGTGATCCGGGTGCCCGGATTCCCGGCGGGCGGTCACACGGGGGACGATCCCAGCCAGGCGGCGAGCCGGACCGGGTCCGGTGCCGTGCCCGTCGTGCGCAGCAGGGCCTGGTGGACCGCCCGGGCCCGTTCCGGGTGACGCAGCAGCAGGCGGGCCGCCGCGGGTTCGGTCCCGCCCGTGGTGAGGGCGTCGGCCAGGCCCGCCCAGGCGCCGGGCCGCAAGGGGGCGTCGGCCAGCTGGGTCAGGTACGCCGTCCGGGCCCCGGCGGCGTCGCCGGCGGCCAGCAGGGCGTCGCCGACGAGCGCTCCGGTGACCCTGGCCGCGGCCTTCTCGGCTCCGTCGGCCGGGAGACGGTCGTCGTCGGCGCCGCTGAGGCGGTAGCGGACCAGCGTCGCCAGGCTGTCCAGCCAGCGGGCGGACGGATCGGGCACGATCCCGGCCTCGGCCGCCAGGGCGCCGGGAGGCGCGTCGGCTCCCTCCAGCCAGGCGCGCACGGCCGCGTCCACGGCCGGTGCGGGGGGCCGCAGGTGGTGGACCCGCCAGCGGGCGACGTGGTCGTCGGCGCAGAGCCGGGCCAGGGCCGACTCCTGCTCGGGGACCGGCTGGGCCAGCCACTCGGCGCACCGGGCGTGCAGCGTCTCCAGCAGAGTCGAACCGACCCGCGTGAGCCGGGGGTGACGGCGGACCTGCTCCAGCGCCGTGGCCGTACGGCGGCGCCACAGCGCGAACTCGAAGTGCGCCATGGGGATCTGCGTACGCGTGGCGGTGCGGTGCGTGTTCCAGAAGTCGGTGATGCCGGCGAACGCGTAGATGCCCTGCAGCAGTCCCGCGAGCGGCCGGGGGTCGTCCCGCCAGGGCGCGTACCACCACTCCGGTTCCTCGTCGGCGGCCGGCGTCAGCAGGGGTGTCAGGTGCAGCAGACCGCCGAGTTTGGTGTGCTGGAACTCGTGCTTGAGGGTGACGGCCAGCTGCACGGGATCGTCCGGCTCCGACGCCTCGATGCCGCCGAAGGCGTCCCCCGATGTCACACTCCGTGGCCGAAACCTTTCCCTGGCCGCTGTCGGCGTGAGCGACAGCAGGCTTCGCCGCATGGCTCCGGCCGTCTCCGGCTGCTGCGCCAGCAGTACCTCCCAGGCCTGCTCCAGCAACTGCCGCCAGTGCGCCACGGACTCCTCGGACAGCGGGCGGGGTTCGGTCGGCCGCGGATACGTCCGGTACGGGTCCACGTCGTCCAGCACGACGTCGAGCCGCCGGCCTGCCGGGCCCACCGCGATCCGGCGCAACGGATGCCACCCCGGCCCCGCCGACCCGGGCGGCAGCGGTACGGCGACGCGGGCGCCGCCCGCCTCGACCACGGCGCGTCCGGACCTGGCGGCCACGCTGCCCGTCGCCCAGGGCTCGGTCACCGGCAGGACCGCACAGCCGAGGGTCGGCAGCGGCACGCGCCCGTGCCGGACGGGCACCTCGAGGGTGAAGTCGAGCCCGGCCCGCAGCCCCGCCGCGGCCGCGAGGGCGGCGAAATGCCCCAGCAGCACCCACTGCGGCGGATCGTCGTCCGCCGTCACCTCGCGCAGTCCGCGCAGCGCGGTGGCCAGCCACATGCCCGTCTGCGGGTACATGAGCAGGTCGTCGACGACATCGGGCGCGTGCCGCTGAGCCCGGCTGAGCAGGTCCCAGGCGGGGCCCAGGTCCACGGTGTCGTCGAGGGCCCGTAACAGCAGCAGACGGCGGCTGCGTTCGGCCGCCAGCAGGAGGAGGAGAGTCTCCGGGCCGCCCTCGCCGCTGACCAGCTCGGCCAGGTTGCCGGGCGGCAGGCGATGATGCGGCAGCGCGGACTCAGCGCTCATGAGCGGCCCCGGCCCGGTCATTCGAGACGTTCGATGCCACCGTCGATGCCTGCGACACTGGCGGACTGGTGGTCGATTCCCGACAGCAACTCCCGCAGCGACCCGGCGAGGACGCGGCTGTCCATGGAGCGCAGCGCTTCAAGAGATACCCCCGCGAGGTCGACCAGACTTGACTCGACGGCGGCCACAGACGGCTCCATGACGGCCAAACCCCTCTCCCCCGGCGTCAGTTGTGGTTGGGCTGCCCACATCCTCTAGATAGTGACCCAACGTGCGAGCGATGAAACCCCGGCCCTCGGCGGCTCCGCGATATCAGGTCAGCGGGCCGGGCCGGGGCGACGGTGGCGCCGGGACAACTCCACCGCCTCCTGGTCCATGCGGGCCACCCCGGCGGAGTCGCCCTCCATCAACCGTATCGCTTCGAGGAATTGGTCCAGGGACCCCGGATAGCGCAGACAGGTTCTCAGGATGCCGAAGACGTCCGGGCGCAGGGAGGGCGAGCGGGGGCTCATGGCCGCGACCATCGGATTGATGCTGTCCAGCAGCAGCGCCAGGGTGGTGGGGTTGCTCACCGCGGGCAGCGCGGTCAACGCGCCCACCAGGCCGTTCAGTTCGCGCAGCGGCAGGCCGTCGGGCAGGTGGGCCAGACCGGCCGGCGCGTCCGCCGGGCCGGGGCCGGCGGCGGGGCGCGCCAGGGCGGACGCCGACGCCGGCAGCCCGGCGTGCTGCTCCAGCACGGCCAGTTCGGCCGGGGGCAGCAGGTCGTGGAGGCGGTCCACCCGCACCGCGGCCAGCCGGCCGAGCCCGTCGGTGCGGTGGTGGGCGGTGACCAGGCCGACGATCGTGCCGTCGTGCCAGACCGCGGCGCCGGACATGCCCTCCCAGGGCGACCGGTCCTTCTCCACGTCCGACGCGGGCGGCTCGACGGCGAGTTCGAGGGTGCCCTCGCGCCGGTTGGACAGCACCGACGTCCTGCCCGTGGCGTGGCAGGAGTCGCGGTACTGGGAGGGCGAGCCGTCGTCCAGGGCGCGCATCCGGTCCGCGCGGAGCTTGAAGCGCGGGAAGCCCATCGCGCTGCACGGCAGGACGACGTCGGCGTCGGGCAGGGCGCCGTACACCGGCGGCGCGGTCGCCTCCGCGTGCACGCCCGGGGGCACGGGGCCGGTGATCCGCAGCAGGGCCACGTCGGCCTTCTCGCTGGCCAGCACCGCCTCGGCGGGCGCGGTCCACTCGTCGGCCCGGTCGGCCTCGAAACGCACCCGGAGGGCGTCGGCGTCGTGGACCACGTGCGCGCAGGTGAGCACCCACCGTTCCGCGACCCGGTAGCCGGAGCCGCGCCGTCCGGCGCCGACCGCCGGCCGCACCATCACCTCCGCCACCCGGACCGGGTCCAGGCCCCGGCGTCCGCCCCCCGGCACGGTGCTCAGCGCTCGCCCTCACCCTCGGGGCCCGACACCCACGGCGCCCGTCCGCCGGCGCTGCGGGTGTGCGGATCCAGGGTGAGCTTCACCCGGTGCGTGACGCTGCCGGCCAGCCGCCCGTCCGCGCCGGCCTCCACCACCCACAGCCGGATCTTGCCGCCCGCCGTCGCCGACCGCTCCACCGCGACGGCCACCTCCAGCTCCACCGGGCCCACCTCGAAGTAGAGGTCCGCGCCGTCCGCGGCGGTCCTGGCCGTGGCCAGCTCCCGGCGTAACTCCTTGATCAGCTCAGCGAGTTCAATCACACACGCTTCCTTACCCGCTCGGTCGTTCGGTCACTCGATCCGGGCGGATTCCGCGTCCGCGCCGCCAACCGGGCCGTGCGGTGCGCGCGATGCACTAGGGTCACCACGAGGTCTGAAATAGCGCCCGAAACTTCACTGTACGGGTACAGGCCGGATATCTGACACATATTCACCAACACAGGTACAGGGACGGCGACATGGAGCAGCCAGCAGTCCAGTCGGAGCTGATCGACCTCGGCGACGTCCCGCTGCACGCCTGGCCGTCGCTGGACCTGCCGGACGCGGACGTCGAGGGTTCCATGCGGCGGCTGCTCAGCCGTATCGACGACCCGGCGAGCAGCCTCGGCGGGTACAACCCGCAGCGCGACGACGCCGACCCGCAGCGCGACGACGCCTAGGACCCGGCGTGCGGCAGACGGCCCGACCCCATGAGCTGACCCCGGAGGCGTTCGGCGACCTGCTGGCCGGCGCGGGCGACCCCGCCGCGGTCCAGGCGCTGCGCCGGGGCGAACGCAGCTGGCGGCTGCTCGTCGTACGGGCGCTGCTCGACGCGGCGGCGGAGGCGCCGGCCGGGCCGCTGGCGCCGCCCGCGGACGCCTGGCGGCTGCTGGCGCGGGCCGGCGCCGCGGCCCCGGAGAAGGTGGACGAACTGCTGCGCTACCCGCACGTGGGCGTGTGGGCGGCGCACACCCTGCGCCGGCTGCGCGGCAGCGCCGACGACGACGCGCCCCTGTGGGTGCACCTCGGGCACCTGCACGCGATCGCCGCCGTGGCGGCGGTCCGGGCCGGGCTCGACTTCCGTACGGCCGTGCCGGTGCGGCACGGGTGGGCGGTGCTGCCCACG
Source organism: Streptomyces sp. NPDC020490 (assembly GCF_044335305.1). Classification (NCBI taxonomy): domain Bacteria; kingdom Bacillati; phylum Actinomycetota; class Actinomycetes; order Kitasatosporales; family Streptomycetaceae; genus Streptomyces; species Streptomyces sp. NPDC020490. Next base: position 112,944 of record NZ_JBIRUY010000024.1, read on the forward strand.
CTCGGCGCGATGCGGCTGCCCGGGGACCGGGAGCCGTGGGGCGTGGCGGAGGTGTCGGCCCGCGACGGGAGCGTGCTGATCGGCGGGCGCCCGCCGGCCGGACCGCACTGGCACCCGCTGACCAGGCTGCGCGCCGACGGCTGCACGCTGCTGCTGGACGACACCGACCCCTACCGCACGCTGCGCGCACCGGCGCTGCCCGAGCCGGCCGGCCCGGCGGCGCGCTGGCAGGAGCTGTTCGACTCGGCCTGGACCGTGCTGTGCGACACCGACGGCGACGGGGCCCGGGCGCTGGCCGGGGGACTGACGACGGTGGTGCCCCGCCCGCGCGCCGAGCGGTTCCGCCCGCACAGCGCCTCCTCGGGCGACGCGTTCGGCACGGCGCTGGCGTCGGTGCCGGACGACGGCGAGCAGTTCGCCTCGACGCTGGTGCACGAGTTCCAGCACAACAAGCTCAGCGCGTTCATGCACCTGTTCACCCTGTACGACGACCCGGGCGGCCGGCTGTTCTACGCCCCGTGGCGGGACGACCCCCGGCCGCTGGGCGGGCTGCTGCAGGGCGTGTACGCGTTCTCCGGCGTCACCGGGTTCTGGCGGCGCCGTCCGCATCCGCTCGGCCGGTTCGAGTTCGCGCTGTGGCGGGAGCAGACCGCGCACGCGCTCCACGAGCTGCACGCGCTGCCCGCGACCGGCGCGGCGCAGGGGCTGACCGGCCTCGGCCGGCGGCTGGTGGCGGAACTGACGCGGCGGACGCGGCCCTGGCTCGCCGAACCGGTGGACGAGCGGACGCGTGCCGCCGCCGCGCTCGCGGTCGCGGACCACCGGGCGACCTGGCGGGCGTACCACCTGCGGCCCGACCCGCAGACGGTGCGCGCCCACGCGGCGGCCTGGACCCGTGGCGGGCCGCTGCCGGCGGGCGCGGACGAGCCGGCGCTCGTGCCGGGCAGCCCGGGACGCGGCCTGGACACGCGGGCGGTGCTGCTGCGCTGGCTGCTGGCCGACCCGGCGGGCTTCGCGGAACTGCGCGACGATCCGGGCGCCACCGTGGCCGGCGCCCGCCCCGAAGACGTCGCCCTGGTCGAGGGCCGCACCGCGGATGCGCTGCACACCCTGCGGGAACGCGTCCTGCGCGGCGACGCCGATCCCGAGACCTGGGTGGGCCTGGGCCTGGCCGCCCGCGCCGAGGGCGACCCGGCCGGCGCCGGCCTGCTGTCCCGCCCGGAGCTGGCCATCGCCCTGCACGCCGAACTGGGCGGCGCCGCCGACCCGCTGGCGCTGGGGCGGGCGCTGGCGGCGGACGCCGGGGGTGGCGGGGGCACGGTTCGGCGCGGCTGACCGGGGTCCGCTCGGGTTCCGCCGGCCGTGCTGATCGAGTCCGGCCGGGTGTGCTGATCAGGTTGGCGGGGTGTGCTGATCGGGTCCGGTCAGGTCCGGTCGGCCGCGGCGGTCAGGTTCCGTCGGCCAGGCGGGTCAGGGGCTCGTCCGTGAGGCGGTACACCGTCCACCCGCTCTGCGGGCGGGCGCCGAGGGCCTCGTAGAAGGCGATCGACGGGGCGTTCCAGTCCAGGACGGACCACTCCAGGCGCTGGTAGCCGCGCTCCGCGCAGATGCGGGCCAGTTCGGTGAGGAGGGCCTTGCCGTGGCCGGCGCCGCGGGCGGCGGGGCGGACGTAGAGGTCCTCCAGGTAGATGCCGTGGACGCCGCGCCAGGTGGAGAAGTTCAGGAACCACAGGGCGAAGCCCACCGGCTCGCCGGTGCTGTCGTCGGCCGCGATGTGGGCGTAGGCGGCCGGGCGCTCGCCGAACAGGGCCTCGTGCAGTTGCGCCTCGTCGGCCTTCGCCTCGTGCGCCGCCTTCTCGTACTCGGCGAGCTCACGGACCATGGCGTGGATGACGGGGACATCGGCGGGTGTCGCGGTGCGGATCATGCCGCGAGGCTAACCCGTACGGCCGCGCAGGCGGCGGGCGATCTCGAGGTGGGCGGCGAGCGGGGCCCGGTCCTCCTCCAGCTGCCACACCGAGTTCTGCAGCACCCGGCCCAGCGTCCAGGCGCGTGCCCGGTCCCGGTCCAGCCCGAGGACGTCCGTCATGGCGTCGAAGCGCCAGACCACCTCGTCGGCGTCGAAGCGGTTCCACAGGGCCGGGAGGAGCTCGAAGCCGGGATCGCCCGCGAGCGGCTTGGGGTCGATGGCGAGCCAGGGCGCGCGGTCGGCGGCGAGGACGTTGTCGAAGTGCAGGTCCCAGTGCAGCAGCCGGTCGCCGGGGTCGGCGGCGACCTCGCGCACCGCCGCCGCGCAGTCCGCGAGCAGCCGCCGTGCGCCGGGGCCGGGCAGGCGGGGCAGCACCGCCGCGGCCCGCTCCATGAGCCGCGGCGCGATGTCGCCGAGGCGCCGCAGCCCCGCCGGGGCCGGTACGGACGTCAGCCGGGCCAGCAGCCGGGCGACGACCAGCGTCGCCTCGCGGGAGTCCGGCAGGCCGGCCGCCGGCCGCTCCGCACGGAGCCGTTCCAGCAGCAGCGTGCCCGACGCCGGCTCGGCGGCCAGCAGCCGGACGGCGCCGTCACCGTCCCAGGTCCGCAGCGCGACCGGCTCGCCCGCGGTCTCCTCGTCGACGTCCTGGAGCTTGAGGGCGGCCCGCGTCCCGTCGGCGCGGAGCACGGGCAGCACCAGCGCCCACCGGCCGCACCACGACGGCCCGTCCGGCCGCAGCTCCCAGCGGTCGAGGAACCGCGCGGCCCGTTCGGGCAGCCCGGCGACGAAGGCCCGCCCGGCCTCGCCGCCGAACCGCTCGTGCCGGTCGATCAGCTCCCGCGGAATGTCGATCGGAATGTCGATCACGACCGGGACGGTACCGCGCGGCCGACCCGTCCGCCGGGCCTGCCGGTGAACCGTCTGTCGGGTCGGCCGGTGAACCGTCCGCCGGGTCGGCCGGTGAACCGTCCGCCGGGCGGATCCGTCGTGCGGGCGCAGGCACTGCCTGATCGTCGATCCGACGCCAGCCCGAATCGAGAGGCATCTCCATGCGTTTCCCGCGCAGACGCACCCTTCTGTTCGCCTTCCTGCTGGTCGTCCTCGCCGCGTCGGCACTGGTCCCGGCGTTCCACTCCGCCCGCGGCGCGCCCGGCGCGCAGGAGCCCGACGTACTGGCGGCGGCCTCCGGTGAGCACACCGTCACCCTGCGGAACGACACCGGCGGCCGCATCTGGGTCGGCAGCACGGTCAACGCCGACGGCTCCAGCGCGCTCACCGGGCTGCCGGTGCTCGATCCGGGGCAGTCCGCCACCATCACCGTCCCGGAGCGGTCCGGCGCCGGGCACTGGCGCGGCACGTTCTTCGCCCGGCAGGGCTGCACCGGCGAGGACGGCAGCACCTTCCACTGCGCCGTCGGCGACTGCGGCCCCTTCGCCGATCACTGCTCCACCGGGGAACAGCCCACCAGCCTCGCCGAGTTCAACTTCGACCCGGCCGACTCCCTGGCGCCCTGGTACGACGTCAGCCACGTCAACGCGGTCTCCGTGCCGATCACCATCACCCCCGACGGCGTGACCCCGCCCGGCAGCGGTGAGTGCGCCGTGGCCGGATGCGCCGGCGACCTGCTGGCCGCGTGCCCGCCCGAGGACCTGACCAGGGACCCGGCCACCGGCAGGGCGCTGGTGTGCGTCAACCCGAACCGGGACGCGAAGACCTCCTACAGCGACGCCGTCACCCGGCAGTGCCCGAAGGCGTACGCCTGGTCCAAGCAGGACGCCGAGCCGGGCAACCAGGTCGTGTACCAGTGCACCACCCGCCGCGCACCCGGCCCCACAGCCGGGACCGCGCCCGGCCCCACCCCCGGTCCCGCCCCCCCCCGCTCCGCCCTCCCCCACCCCGTGCCCCCCGCGTCGCTGAAGCGGGACGTGGGTCAGTCGGACGACGCGTACGAGCCGCCCGGGCTGCTCAGAAGGCCTCTGGTCATCGGCGCCGTGGGCCTCGCCGTGGCGCTCGCCGTGGTCGTTCCGCTGATCGCGCTCGGCAGCGGTTCGGGCGGCGGATCGGGCGGCGACGACGCCCAGGGCAAGGCCGCCGACTCGGCCCAGAACGTGAGCAGGAGCCCGGTGCCGCTGCCCACCGCGGTGACCACGACCCCGACGACGACGGTCTCGCCCAGCATCTCGGGCAGCAGCAGTCCCGGCGGGTCGCCCACACCGACGAAGAAGCCCGCCGAGCCGTCGGCCGGCAGCAGCCGCGGCGCCACGGCCGCCCCCGGGACGACGGCCGGGCCCTACGGCACGGAGCCGACCGCACCCCACGCCACCAAGCCCGCCGCGCCCCGCAAGCAGACGGCCGCGGACGCCGCCTCGAAGCCCGCCGCGAGCACGCCCGGACGGCACATCTGCTACCGCGTGTACCTGGCGAAGGACGGCTGGCAGAAGCCGGTGTGCGACGGACTCACCGCCGGCCGGGTGAACGGCAGGCAGAAGATCAAGTCGATCAACATCGCCACGGCCGGCACGAAGGGCACCGCCGCCAACGCCTACGTCCACAGGGAACACTGGAAGACGCCCTGGAGCGGCGTGGTCGACGGCGTCGACAACTACATCGGCAGCGTCAAGCCGGGCTATCCGTACATGATCGGCTTCATCATCAACGTCGGCGACGGCGCGGTCTGCCAGAACGCGGCCGTCAGCGGCCACGGCTGGCTCGGACTGGGCTGCGACGAGCCGAAGGGACAGGCGCCCGGCAACTACATCTTCGGCGGCACGCTGGACGACTCCCTGTACCTGCAGGCCGTCAGGTTCACGGTGTGAGCGATGCGAGCGGTGTGAGCGGGGACCCGGACGGACGGTCCCGCCCGCGCCTATCGCTCCGGGCACCCCGATAATTGCGGGTGTGAAGCGCCGCAAGCGGAGCGACCGGGGTCCGAACAGGGTGTGGGCGTACGTCCGCAGCGCCCCCGGCACCTATGTGTGGCTGGCCGTCCTGTTCATCACCACCGTGGCGCTGCACCACATGTCGCCGCATTTCGAACACGAGTTCCTGCGGCGGCATTCCACGAACCTCCACGAGCTGTCCGAGAACCCCGTCCGGGTGCTGTTCGCCAGCGCGATGTGGATCGACGGCGGGCACTGGCTGCCGTACGCCGTGCTCTACACCGTCTTCCACGCGCGGGCCGAACGGTGGCTGGGCACGGCGCGCTGGCTGCTGGTGTGCGCGGCGTCGCACGTCCTGGCGACGCTCGTCAGCGAGGGCGTCCTGCTGCTGGCGATACGCGACGGGGTCGCCCCCCGGTCGGCGGCCGACACCCTCGACATCGGCGTCAGTTACGCGCTGGCGGGCGTGATGGCCGTCCTGGCCTACCGGATCGCGGCGCCCTGGCGCTACGTGTACCTGGCGGCCGTCGCCGCCGTCTACGGCCTTCCGCTCGCCTTCGCGCCCACCTTCACCGATCTCGGGCACGCCGTGGCGGTCCTCATCGGGCTCGGGTGCCGGCCGCTGTCCACAGGCCGTGGAAAAGCATGGAATCCGAAGGAGACACTGGCCGCGATCAGGGATTAACGTCCCGCCATGAGCAGCTCGGCAAGCAGTGCCGTCAACGGCGGCATCTCCTTCTGGTACACGGACGACGGCCTCCCGACGGCACGGGCGCCGCTGCCCGGCGACACGACGGCGGACGTCGTGATCGTGGGCGGCGGATACACCGGCCTGTGGACGGCGTACTACCTGAAGAAGGCCGCCCCCTCCCTGCGGATCGTCGTCCTGGAGCAGAAGTTCTGCGGCTACGGCGCCTCCGGCCGCAACGGCGGCTGGCTGTACAACGGCATCGCGGGCCGCGACCGGTACGCGAGGCTGCACGGCCACGAGGCCGCCGTGCGGCTGCAGAAGGCCATGAACGACACCGTCGACGAGGTCGTCAGGGCCGCGGCGGAGGAGGGGATCGAGGCCGACGTCCACAAGGGCGGCGTGCTCGAGGTCGCCACCTCACCGGCCCAGGCGGCACGCCTGAGGGCCTTCCACGAGCACGAGCTGTCGTACGGCGAGAAGGACCGCGAGCTGTACGGCGCCGAGGAGACCGCCGAACGGATCAGGGTCGCCGGCGCGGTCGGCTCCTCCTGGACCCCGCACGGGGCGCGCCTGCATCCCGCGAAACTGGTCAAGGGGCTCGCGGCCGCCGTCGAGGCGCTCGGGGTGACCGTCCACGAGTCGACGCCCGTGACGGAGATCCGGCCGAGGCACGCGGTGACGCCGTACGGGACCGTGCGGGCGCCGTACGTCCTGCGGTGCACGGAGGGCTTCACCGCGAGCCTGAAGGGCCACCGGCGCACCTGGCTGCCCATGAACTCCTCGATGATCGCCACTGAGCCGCTGACGGCGGAGCAGTGGGAGTCGGTGGGCTGGGAGGGCCGCGAGACGCTGGGCGACATGGCGCACGCCTACATGTACGCCCAGCGCACCGCCGACGGGCGGATCGCGCTCGGCGGACGCGGGGTGCCGTACCGCTTCGGGTCGCGGACCGACAACGACGGCCGGACGCAGGAGGCGACGATCGAGGCGCTGCGCGAGATCCTCGTCCGCTTCTTCCCCGCGCTGGCCGGGGTGGCGGTCGCGCACGCCTGGTCGGGCGTCCTCGGGGTGCCGCGCGACTGGTGCGCCACGGTCACCCTGGACCGTTCGACGGGGCTTGGCTGGGCCGGGGGCTACGTCGGCTCCGGCGTGGCCACGGCCAACCTCGCCGCCCGCACCCTGCGCGACCTGGTGCAGCTCGACTCCGGCCAGGGCGGCGGCACCGAGCTGACCGGGCTGCCGTGGGTCGGGCACCGGGTCCGCAAGTGGGAGCCGGAGCCGCTGCGCTGGCTGGGCGTGCACGGCATGTACGCCACCTACCGCGCGGCGGACCGCCGGGAGAGCACGACGCACAGCCCCGAGTCCTCCCACCTGGCCCGCCTGGCCGACCGAGTGGCAGGCCGCCACTGACAACCCCGAAGGGACGCGGGACCTCGCCCCCCGAAGGGGCGCGGGGAACTGCGCGCCCAGCCACGACGGCGCGGCAGCCGTCTGACGGCCGAAGTCACCGCGCGCCACTCCACCGGAGCGTCAGCGTGGCAGTCGTCTGATGGCCGGAGTCACCGTGCGGCACCCAGCGGAGCGTCAGCGCGGGGAGCTGCGCGCCCAGCCACGACGGCGCGGCAGTCGTCTGACGGCCGAAGTCACCGCGCGCCGCCCCGCCGGAGCGTCAGCGTGGCAGTCGTCTGACGGCCGGAGTCACCGTGCGGCACCCAGCGGAGCGTCAGCGCGGGGAACTGCGCGCCCAGCCACGACGGCGCGGCAGCCGTCTGACGGCCGAAGTCACCGCGCGCCGCCCCGCCGGAGCGTCAGCGTGGCAGTCGTCTGACGGCCGGAGTCACCGTGCGGCACCCAGCGGAGC